>WRKL01000005.1 GCA_009778115.1 Oscillospiraceae bacterium
AAAATGAACCCGGGGCGCTGCCCCCGGACCCCCGAGGTTTATCGCTTTTGTTTCCGGGGAGCAAAAAAGAAGCAACGCCAAATGGCATTGCTCCCCGCAAACCTCATACGACGCTCTGGTCGCTCCTTAGCGTTGCCATATCCTCCGTATGAGTAAAGCATTATCAGTATAGCATGATTCAAAAGCAACTTCAACAACCTAACCGCTCAAAAGGTTAAAATGTCCACACTTTGGGGTACATGTCATTTTCAACCCGAATTTCCCCGCAGCAAGCGGTATTCCGCAAGTCTGCGGTAAAAAGTCGCAGGACTAATCCCGCCGCACTGCTCGCAGACTTTTGAGAGTGGGATTTCCTTGTTCTCCCATGCTTTTACCAGCTCCCCGAAGTTCCCGGGAGCTTTTTTGATGGGTCTGCCGAGATACTTCCCGCGGGATTTCGCAGAAGCTATCCCCTCAGCCTGCCGTTGCAGAATATACCCGCGTTCCAACTCTGCTACCGCACCAAATACGGTAAGCATGAATTTTCCCGTGGGTGTTGTAGTGTCAATCCGCTCCTTTTGGCTGATAAATTCCACACCTTTTACAATTAGCTGTTCCACCAATTCAAGCAAATCCCGTGTGTTGCGGGCGAAACGGCTGATGCTTTCCACAATCACCTTGTCACCCGATTGAACAGTAGACATCAACCGCTGTAACTGCGGGCGTTTGGTGTCTTTCCCACTTTGCTTCTCGATGAAGAGCCGTTCCGCCGGAATACCGAGAGCGGTCATGAAATCTAACTGCCGATTTTCGTTTTGGTCGATAGAAGAAATGCGAATATAGCCATAAGTATTCATAGTTTGTTGTTCCTTTCAAATACTGTGCTTGATTTTTAGCGGTCTTTGTTTTTCAACGCAACCTGATTTCTGCGCCATTTGTCCGTACTTTCATCATTTTACTATTGACTTAACGGCAAATTCATGTATTATGTATTGTAAATGCTAAATGATAATTAAATTAAAAAGAGGAGTGGTTTGTTGTGAGCGAATCAGCGGCAAAAAAAGTAAACTCTAAAACCTTGGTGTTGTGCGCCATGTTCGCGGCGTTAAGCTGCGTATTGTCACCTTTTACGATTCCGATAGGTCCGATTCCTATAGGCTTCGCGCATATTGTTATTTTTACCTGTGCGGGAATGCTGGGCGCAAAGTATGCTACGGTAAGTCAAACGGTATTTGTTTTGCTGGGAATGGCGGGGCTTCCCGTATTTTCCGGTTTACGGGGCGGTTTGGGTGTCATAACAGGACCGACCGGCGGTTTTATCATTGGCTATATCCTATGTGCGTTTGTCGTTGGTCTTTTGATTCAATGGCTCGGTAAAACTATTCCGAAATTAATATTGGCTATGTATGTTGGCTGGGGTGTCACATACATATGCGGGGTTGCGTGGTTTATGATCGTTATGCGGGATAATGAAGCATACGGTCTGAGTATCCCGGGACTTATTGCTGTATTGAATGCTTGTGTGATTCCGTTCCTTATCGGCGACGTATTCAAAACCTTATTATCGGCGCTGCTCGTCAATCGGCTTCAATTTATTACGGAAGATCCCTCTTAATTAATTCTTATGGGGGTATTGAAAATTAGTGTAAAGCATAATGAAAGGCAGGTTCTTGCAAATGGAGTTCTACGATAGACATGAGGAACGCACGGGCGTACAGGAAAGCAGGATGTACAACTCAAAAATTGATGTTCAATGCGATTTTGTGATGGTGTATGGTATTGATGATTCATTTGAGGAAAGAGTTGCGGAGTTTCGTAAACGGGGCTATATTATACATCTCATGACCGGAGTGGCATGGGGTAAATATGTTGATTATCTGGAAGGACGTTTCGACGGAAGGGAACACTGGGATGAAGGGCAGCTAAGACGTAACGGCAGTGGTTTTTCTCATGGCAAAAATACCCCGTACATGGTTCCTACGATCGCCTTTTCCAACTATTTGGTAAGCATTCTCAAGCGTGCGGTCGATGCGGGCGTGGAAGCGATCCATATGGAAGAGCCCGAATTTTGGGTAGATTCCGGCTATTCGGATGCGTTCAAACGCGAATGGGAAATGTATTATCACGAGCCATGGCAGGATCCCGTAAGTTCCGCTGATGCACAGTTTAGGGCGTCCAAGCTTAAATCACATATGTATGCGCGCACACTGGACCGGCTCTCTGCGGAATTGAAAGAATACGCAAAAATCAAATACGGACGTTCGCTGCGTTTTTATGTACCCACGCATTCGCTGATAAATTATACCCATTGGAGAATCGTTTCGCCCGAAGGCGCACTCATAGACATTCCCGGGGTTGACGGCTATATTGCACAGATTTGGACAGGCACATCCAGGACCCGGAACGTTTATGAGGGTATTTTTAAGGAACGCACTTTCGAAACAGCGTTTTTGGAATACGGTGTCATGCAGGAACTTGTGCGCGGCACCGGCAAACGTATGTGGTTTTTACACGATCCGATCGAAGACAACCCAAGGCACGATTGGGAGGATTACCGCTCTAACTATTTCAAGACGGTGGCTGCATCACTTTTTCATCCGAATGTACACCATTTCGAAGTCTGCCCGTGGCCGAACCGCGTGATGCACGGAAAATATCCGCGCGGAGATAACGGTATTTCAATACCTGCAGACTATGCGACTAATATGCTCACCATAATGCATACTCTGCGTGATATGAAACAGACCGAATACGGTTTCGACGGCGGAATGAAGACCGTGGGTGTGCTGATGGCGGATTCAGGTATGTTCCAACGTCAGATCATTGATACTCAATTCAAGAAAAACGAATCGGAAAACAAAGAAACGCTGGTAGACGGACACCCGATAGCAGCCGTCAGCAACGATGACAAAACGAACGACATAGCCTGCTTTAATTCGTTTTACGGCTTGACCCTGCCGTTACTTAAACAGGGGCTTTCGGTACGTCCGGTTCAGCTTGACAATGTACGCCGTTTCCCGAATTACCTTAAAGATTACGACACCCTCATCCTCAGTTATGAATTCTTCAAGCCGGAATATCCTGATATACACAATGCGCTGGCAGGATGGGTAAAGGAAGGCGGAACTCTGATATATGTGGGTGACGGTTCGGATATTTTCCACGACATACGTCATTGGTGGACAGAAAACGGCTACAACAACGCCTCCGAGCATCTTTCCGAGTGTTTAGGTTTGGGCAAAAATTTCACAGAAAACGGAAAATCGGCGAAAAAATCTATTACCAAGGCAGGTAAAGGCTGGGTTTGCAAAATGACCGTGGATCCGAAAAATATTGCGCTCAAAAAACCCAAGGCCGCCGAATACCGCAATTTTGTTGAACAGGCGTTAAACGCCCGGGGGGTCAGCTGGGACAAGCGGGCCGAAATAATTTTGCGGCGCGGCAAGTATGTTATCACAGCCGTTATGGACGAATCTGAATACAGCAAACCGCATACCCTGAAAGGAACCTATTTTAACCTTTTCACTCCGCTTATTGAGATAGAGAAAGATCCCGTATTGCAACCAGGCAGTGTAGGTTTATACATTGATGCGGGTAAGATCGACAAAGGTTCAGCGGCACAAATACTTGCGGTTTCATCCAGGGTTGCAAATTTCAAGGAAACAGAAAAGAGGATAAAATTCACCGCGATCGGACCGGAAGACGTTATGGCAAGCATGAGGATCTATCTGCCTAAAAAGCCGGAAAAAGTCAAAGCTGTTTTGAATGGTAAAGAAATAAAAATAGATTGCAAATATAACAGCAAAACTTCGACGGCACTGTTTAGGTACTGGAATTCACCGGATGGAGTAGACGTAACGATCAACAAAAGTTAATCTGCGAAATCTTTGATAAACTTTTCGTTGCAAATAAAAAAACCGTTGCATAAAGCACCGTTGCATAAAGCAACGGAAGCGAGCCCGGTTTTTCTATATTATAAAAATAATTTGCCGCCCCGGTTAAAATTTTAACCGGGGCGGCAATGTTTAATTTTCATGATTTTCATCGAAATATTGTTCGTGCCATATTAAAAACATAAATATAGTCCATATCTTACGGCTATTGTCCGCCTTACCCTGCTTATGCCTGTATAAAAGTTTTAGCAAAACTTCGGTATGAAAATATTTTTTTGAGGCATGTCCGGTGAAATAACTTTTCACAATATTAAAATACTTGTCGTCTTTCAGCCATATGCGTATCGGCACAGGAAAACCGAGTTTTTTTCTCATTGCGGATTTATCAGGCAAATGGGCTTTTGCAGCCTGCCGGAACGCGTATTTTGTACCTTTTTTGTTAACACGATAGTTTACCGGGATTTTTGATGCAGTTCGGAAAACCTCTTTATCCAAATACGGCACCCTGACTTCCAAAGAATGTGCCATGCTCATTTTGTCCGCTTTCAGCAGTATATCTCCCGTCATCCAAAGATTAATATCTAATAATTGCATTTTAGTTATATCGTCGTGATTTTTATATCTTTTGAAATAAGGACGCGTTATTGATTCCGGCGGTATATTATTCTGTGTATTTTTTAAAATCTTTTCCCGTTCTTTTGGGTTGAAGATATATGCGTTTCCTATATACCGTTCGTCCAGTGTTTTACTGCCCCTGATAAAAAAATTTTTACCCTTTAGGTTAAAAGGAATAAGTAAGGCTGTTTTTCCGAAAAATCTACGGATAGGTTTGGGTAAAAAATTAAATAATCTTAGACTGATAGGTTCTCTATATATATTGTAGCCGCCAAAAAGTTCATCAGCTCCCTCGCCCGACAATGCGATTTTTACATATTTTGATGCTATGCGGCTAACAAAGTACAAAGCGACCGCCGAGGGATCAGCTAACGGTTCGTCCATATGATACTGTACTTTCGGGAGATGCTCCCAGTATTCTTCCGTTGTTATGATCTCAGAATGATTTTTAACACCGATAGCTTTGGATAATTCTTTTGCGTAAGGTATTTCGTTATACTTTTCATAATCAAATCCAACGGTAAAAGTCTTTTTCCCTTTGAAACACGCTGCTGCATAACTTGAGTCAATGCCGCCGGACAAAAAAGAACCTACTTCTACATCGCTGACTTGTTGATGCAGCTGAATAGAACGGCTGACGGTTTTGTCTATATCCGCGGTAATTTGCGCTAAGGTTAACGGTTCAGGTTTGTAATCGGGCTCAAAATAACGGTTTGTCGTAATTTTACCGTCTTCATATATCAGCCTGTGACCGGGCTTTAGCTTATAAACGCTTTTAAAAAATGTTTCATCTAACACCGAATATTGGAATGTAAGATAATGAGCGAGAGCTTTTGTGTTCAATTCCTTAACAAAATCGGGATGAGCTAAAAAACTTTTTATTTCGGAACCGAACAAAAACAGACCGTTGCGATAATAATAATACAAAGGCTTAATGCCGAAATAGTCCCGGGCAAACAGCAGCCGTTTTTTAATAATATCATATATCGCAAACGAAAACATCCCGCGCAGATATGTGACAAAATCGTCGCCATGTTCTTCATAGGCGTGGATCAAAACTTCGGTATCTGTGTGGGTGGTAAAAATATGCCCTTTTTCGGTTAATTGCTCTTTGAGTTCGGCATAATTATATATTTCGCCGTTGAAAACAATAACGATGGTTTTATCCTCGTTGAAAATAGGCTGGTTTCCGTCCTCTAATCCTATAATGGATAGTCTTCGCATACCCAGCGAAACATCATCGCTCAAATATCGCCCCTCCGAGTCAGGACCGCGATGTTCGATTCTTTTTAACATTGCAGATAAAATTTCCGTATTATTTGCGTTAAATCCTGCGATCCCGCACATTGCTACGCTCCTTTTACTATTTAAAGTAATCTATTCCGCCTTCGAAGAGGGGTAAAACCTTATTTCCGGGTATATTCCTTGCCGTATATTCGTTATACCGTTCAGTATGCGCCATTTTTCCCAATACACGCCCGTCCGGGCTGCATATACCCTCGATCGCCCATACGGAACCGTTTGGATTGCAAGAAATGTCCATTGAAGGGTTGCCGTTATGGTCGGCGTATTGAAAAGAAATCTGATTATTTGCCTTTAGAGCTTTCAACATTTGCGGCGATGCGGTAAAACGTCCCTCGCCATGAGATACAGGCTGAACAGTTACTTCACCGACAGTACATTTGGAAAGCCACGGGGAAGCCGCAGAAGCTACACGGGTCGAAACATATAATGATTGATGCCGTCCGATACGGTTGAATGTCAGGGTGGGACAATCGGGAGTCATATTTCTGATTTGACCGTAAGGGAGCAGTCCCAGTTTTATCAACGCTTGAAAACCGTTGCATATACCTAAAATCAAGCCGTCCCTGTTTTCGATTAATTCCCGGACAGATTCGGTTAAGCGGGGATTTCGCAGGAGAGATACAATAAATTTCCCCGAACCGTCCGGCTCGTCGCCGCCTGAAAATCCGCCCGGAAAAACGATCATTTGAGCAGAAGTTATTGCTTTTTCCAGCGCATTAACAGAGGATTGTAATTGATCAGGTGTTAAATTGCGGATCAGCACAACCTCGCAAATACCGCCTGCACGCTCTATTGCTGCCGCTGTATCGTATTCGCAATTTGTTCCGGGGAAAACGGGGATAATAGCTTTGGGTTTTGCAAAAGACGATCCCTTTCTCGGCACCGCCTGTTTCGTGTCGGAAATTATAGGGATGTCGCCGGACTGTTCCGTTTTTACCGGAAATACTTTCTCCAGCGGAGATTCCCATGCGCTGCGAATATCTTTCAACGGCAAAACGGTTTCGTTTAATTCGAGTACGGGAGTTTTTTGTGTATAGCCTATTAACCGGAAGCCGTTCAGTTTGTCTGAGGATTCAAACAATATTGAACCCCATTGGCGGTCAAAGAATTCATCGTTTACGATAGTAGAATCGTTCCTAATGCTGGAAAAGCCGATCATATTACCCATTGCCATTTTTATTATTCCGCCGTAGACACCGCTGGACTCACATGACCATGCCGACAAAACTTTTCTCTCGCGGCACAATTTGACGTAAGTTTCCCATAAGTTCCTTAATGCCGCATAATCCGGCAGTCCATCCGAATCCATCGGTGTTTCCAGCAAATAAACAGGATTTTCTGTGCCTTTAAATTCCGGGCTTATCAGTTCTTTTGCATCACATACTCCGACAGCGAACGATATTAATGTGGGCGGCACATCCAGATCCCCGTAACTGCCGGACATAGAATCTTTGCCGCCAATCGCTGCAAGATTCAACCCCATTTGCGCCGAAAAAGCTCCCAGCATAGCGGCGAACGGCTTACCCCAGCGAACCGGATCGTCATTAGTGCGCGGAAAATATTCCTGCAATGAAAGATGTATTGTATCCGGATTGATACCCGATGCAACCAACTTAGCCGCGGAGGACAATACAGCCCAAGCCGAACCGCCAAAAGGATCCTTTTCGGTGAAGTACGGGTCAAACCCATATGCCATGACCGAAGCGGTCCGCGTTTTAAGCGCGGGAATCATAGCCGCCATAACTTGCAGTTCTGTTAGTGCGTATTTTCCGCCGAACGGCATGAAAACGCTTGCGGTGCCGATAGAACTGTCAAAACGTTCGACCAGACCTTTTTGCGAACAAAAATTCAAATCATTGCATAGCCGGAAAATCTTTTCTTTCAATGTCATTGCGGCTGACGGCGTCTTTTTTTTGGACAACATCGGAACCGTGACGGCGGCATTTCGTTCCGCTCCGTTTGTATTTAAGAATTCTCTTTCAATATCCACAATTTTTTTACCGCGCCAGACCATAACAAGCCGTTGTTTTTCGGTCACACGGGCTACCGCAGTTGCTTCGATATTCTCCATTTCGGCGTAACGGATCAGGGCAGGGAGGTCGTTCTCCGACACTACCGCCGCCATACGTTCCTGGGATTCGGATACGGCAAGCTCTGTTCCGTCCAAACCCTCATATTTTACGGGAATAACATCCAAATCAATTTCAACACCGCCGGCAAGTTCGCCAATCGCAACCGAAGCTCCGCCGGCACCGAAATCATTGCAGCGTTTGATCAATCCGGTTACGTCCGGATTTCGGAATAATCGTTGAAGCTTTCGTTCCTGCGGTGCGTTGCCTTTTTGAACTTCTGCCGCGCATACGGATGCAGTATCTGTTCCGTGTGTTTTGGATGAGCCGGTAGCTCCGCCGATGCCGTCCCGGCCGGTACGTCCGCCCAGCAGAACTACAATGTCGCCCGGAGACGGGCGTTCCCGTTTTATCCAACTTTTCGGCGCGGCACCGACCACCGCTCCCGTTTCAAGACGTTTTGCGATATATCCGTTATGGTACAATTCTTTGACATAGCCGGTGGCAAGTCCTATTTGATTACCGTAGGATGAAAAGCCTTCGGCGGCGGTAATGGTAAGCTTGCGTTGCGGCAATTTTCCCGGCAGGGTGTTTTCCAGCGGACTTCCGGGATCGCCCGCACCCGTGATCCGCATGGCTTGATAAACATAAGCCCGTCCCGAAAGGGGGTCGCGTATTGCGCCGCCAATACAGGTGGATGCGCCGCCGTAGGGTTCTATTTCGGTAGGATGGTTATGAGTTTCGTTCTTAAAGAATAAAAGCCAGTCTTCCTGACCGTGTGCGAAATCCGCTTTTATTTGTATGGTACAGGCATTGTTTTCCTCGGATATATCGAGCATGGGTAATTTACCCTGACCGCTAAAATGCCGCATGGCGGCGGTAGCTATACCCATCATGGTTACGGGTCTTTTTCCGTTGACGGATAAAAACGAATCAAAAGCCTTTTGCACTCGCGCATCTTTAATTTTCACCGAATTAATGACGGTATTGAAAGTTGTGTGACGACAATGATCTGACCAATATGTGTCTATAACCCGCAGCTCGGTCAGGGTAGGATCGCGTTGTTCGTGCTGAAAATACGCTTTGATTAAACGAAGATCGTCAGAAGACATAGCCAAATCTAATTTTTCCTTTAGCTCGTCCGGCTGTTCTGTTTTTTTAAAACCTTTTAGGACAGGTATATCCGGGGGTGATTGAAGATTTTTGACCGTCAGCGTATCAGGTTTTTCCGGAGAAGCTTCCTGATATTCTAACGGGTTTATTATATATGCCTTGACACGGTTAAACTCAAGATCGTCAATGCCGCTGAAAGCATAAACATAAGCCGTTTTAACGACGGGCCGGTTTCCGCTGACAAGTATTTGGATGCATTGTTCGCACGAGTCGGCGCGGACATCATACTGACCGGGCAGCGGTTCAATGTACAATAAACGGGTTTTTGCCGGCAAAGGGGGAAGATGTTCTTCGTAATAAACATCGCTCATAGGCTCGCTAAGTACGGTGTTTATTACGGACTCCCACTGTTCATGAACAAAACCTTGCAAATCATAACGGTTAAAAATCCGTACCTGTATTTTACGCAACCCTAAAACTTCGGATAATTCGGTCTGTACAGACTTTGCGGCAACATCAAAGCCGGGTCTTTTTTCCACATAACAGCGATATATTCGTTGCATATTAAACGCCATGCCGGGTTACATGAGGAGAATACGCATTAAAAACAGTATGCCGCAACAGTATGCCGCCGCTCTGCCGCAACAGGCACTATTCACGCAGACCCGGTTTCTTTCTTTTAGTATTTTTTATTTTGTGAAGACGGGATATTATACTGAGAAGGAAGCGGCTTTTGCCACCGCTTTTGCTACATAAGCCGCAACCTCTCTGCATAACGGGCTGGGCAATATATAATCGGCTGTAAGCTCATCGTCCTTAACATATCCGGCTATCGCTTTTGCCGCGGCAATTTTCATCGCTTCCGTAATGCCGGAGGCTTTTGCATCGAGTGCACCCCGGAGCACACCGGGAAAAGCCAGCGCGTTATTGATTTGGTTGGGGAAATCGCTTCGCCCCGTTCCCACTACTGCCGCTCCGCCCGCTTTTGCTAAATCGGGCATTATTTCGGGTGTCGGGTTGGACATGGGGAATACTATCGGATCCTTATTCATGCTCTCCACCATAACCGGGGTAACACAACCCGGCGCGGATAAACCAATGAAAATATCCGTTTTGACCAAAACATCCGCAAGAGCTCCTTTTCGGTTTTCGGGGTTTGTAGTTTCGGCAATTTTTAATTTTTCGGCGTTCAGATCACCGCGGTCTTTCCAAATTGCTCCGCGGCGGTCGCATAATATGATGTTTTTCATGCCGGAGTCAGCCAAAAGCCGTGCGGTCGCAATACCCGCCGCACCGGCTCCGTTGATAACCGTTGACAGCTCATTAAGCTTTTTTCCGGTTAAGCGCACGGCGTTCAATACCGCTGCAAGGGTAACAATCGCCGTACCGTGCTGGTCATCATGGAATATAGGTATGTCACAGCATTCTTTTAAGCGGCGTTCAATTTCAAAACACCGCGGTGCTGATATATCCTCCAGGTTGATCCCGCCGAAACTGCCTGCCAGCAGACGTACGGTGTTGACAATATCATCCACATCATGGGAGCGTATGCATAACGGAACAGCATCTACGCCGCCCAGCTCTTTGAACAGCACAGACTTCCCTTCCATCACCGGCATGGCGGCTTCGGGACCTATATCTCCTAAACCCAGAACAGCCGTACCGTCGGTAATAATGGCGACGGTGTTTGAACGCCGGGTCAGGCTGTAGCTTTTGCTAATATCTTTTTGGATTGCCAAACACGGCTCAGCTACTCCGGGTGTGTACGCTATGGATAGGTCCGTTTGCGTTTTGACCGGAACCCTGCTGACTATTTCAATTTTACCGTTCCATTCATAATGTTTCTTCAACGATTCTTTCGCGTAGTTCATAGATACTATCCCCTTTGCAATCAATGGATACCACCAGCGGCATATCACGAACCGTCAGCTTGAAAACGGCTTCTGCGCCCAACTCATCAAAGGCAACGATTTCAGAACTTTCCACGCATTTAGAATAAAATGCTCCTGCGCCGCCGACGGCAGTTAAATATACACCTGTGTATTGACGTATGGCATCAATTACCGCTGAATTCCGCAAGCCTTTACCGATCATAACCCGCAGCCCTTTTTGTATCAGACGGGGTGTATATTCATCCATCCGCGAGCTTGTGGTAGGACCGGCAGAACCGATAATTTTCCCGGGCGGAGCAGGACAGGGACCGGCATAATATATGGCTTGTCCTTGAAAATCAAACGGAAGCGGATTGCCGCGGTCGAGCAATTCTGCAATTCGTTTGTGCGCGGCATCCCTGCCGGTGTAAATCGTGCCCGAAAGTATTATCTGTTCACCGGCTTTCAAATCCCGTATAACCTTATTTGAAAGAGGGGTTGTTATTTGTTTCATAATACAGCCGTCCTGTGCCGGTTAGCATGGCAGCCGATATTAACGGCAACCGGTAATCCGGCGATATGTGTGGGATAAGTTAATATATTTACACCGAGAGCCGTTGCGATGCCGCCGTATCCGGTCGCTCCGATACCCAGAGTGTTGATACGCTCAAGTAAACGGTTTTCAACTCCGGCCCAAAACGGATCGGGATTAATATGATCCACATCAAGAAGTAATGCTTGCTTGGACATGAGAGCGGCTTTTTCCATCGTGCCGCCTATACCGATTCCGGCTATAATAGGCGGACAGGGTTTTGCATCTGCTATGCGTATAGTTTCGACGATAAAATCTTCTGCGCCGGCAAGTCCGTCGGATGGGTTGAGCATACGAACTGCGCTCATGTTTTCGCTGCCAAAACCCTTGGGTGCCACAGTTATGCGTAAAGAACATCCGGGTGCAAAATCATAATAAATTACAGCAGGCGTATTATCACCGGTGTTAACGCGGCGCACAGGGTCGATTACCACGCTATTTCTGCAATACCCCTCCCGATAGCCCCGGCGCACACCGTCGTTGATTGCTTTATCAATATTGCCGTTAATGTGAACGTCCGCACCGACGGTAACAAAAACTACCGCCATGCCGGTATCCTGACAAACAGGCAGATTTTCACGAGCTGCTATATCGGCGTTCTTTAAAAGCATATCAAGTGCCGAATGTGCGAGCGGCGTCTTCTCCCGGGCCCGCGCGGTTTCCAATGCCGATAATATGTCCTCATTCACGCAAACATTAGCCTGTACACATAATTTTGCTACGGTGTCTGCGATTTGACACGATTCTATGATCCGCATAAAAATTTCTCCGCTTGCTTGATCGCCTTTGCGACAGCACTGCCTGCCGGTCCTCCCGGAGCGTTTCTTGCTTCGACACACGCCTCAACGGATATAGCATCGTAAATTGTTCCGTCAAAAACATCGGATATTTTTTTGTATTCTTCGAGCGGCAATTCACAAAGTGCGGCTTTTTTTTCTATAGCGTATTTGACCAGTCTGCTGACGATTTCATGCGCTTTTCGAAAGGAAACACCTTTTTTTACCAGCCAATCCGCCGCATCGGTTGCGTTGGTATAACCGCCGAGAGCGCTCTTATACATAATATCTTTGTGAAATGAAGTGCTTTCCAGCATTCCTTTGAAAACGGTTAAACATGATTTCACCGTATCAGCGGCATCAAAAACCATTTCCTTATCTTCCTGCATATCTTTGTTATACGCCAACGGCAAGCCTTTCATCACCGTCAAAAGTCCCATAAGACTGCCGTATACGCGTCCCGTCTTGCCGCGTATTAGTTCAGCCATATCGGGGTTTTTTTTCTGCGGCATAATTGAGGAACCGGTGGCATAAGCATCGGAAATTTCGATAAAATCAAAAGAATCTGCCGACCACAGGATCAGCTCTTCGCAAAATCTGCTCAGGTGCATCATAATAACGGATAGTCCCGACACAAACTCAACACAAAAATCCCGATCGCTCACAGCATCAAGGCTGTTCTCGGTTATTCGCGCAAATCCCAGTTTTTCCCGGATAAAATCCCTGTCGATAGGATAAACAGTTGATGCCAGCGCACCCGATCCAAGGGGCATTTCATCCGCAATCTCACGGCAATTAGCCAGCCTTTTTATATCCCGCCGGAACATTTGAAAATATGCCAGAAGATGATGCGCCAATGTAACAGGCTGCGCTTTTTGCAGATGAGTAAATCCGGGCAGGATCGTTGAAGTATGCTGTTTTGCCAGCTTTAAAAGAACCTCAAGCAATTCTCGGATCAAAGTGTTTATCGTTTCTGTTTCGTCCTTGATATACATTCGTGTATCCAGAGCGACCTGATCGTTCCGGCTTCGTCCGGTGTGCAAGCGCCGCCCGGCATCACCGATACGCGAGGTAAGTTCAGCTTCGACAAAGGAATGAATATCTTCGGAATCAGGATCTATGCCCAGCTCCCCGCTCTTGATTTGAGCTAAAATATCTTCCAATGTTTTTATAATCGAATCCGAATCCTCTTTTGAAATAATTCCCTGCCGCCCCAGCATCTGCGCATGAGCAATACTTCCGTTTATGTCCTGTTGATATAATCTCCGGTCAAACGAAACAGACGAATGGAAATGACTCGCTTGTTCATTTGTATGCTCTGAAAACCGACCGCTCCATAACATTTAAAGGCCACGCTCCTTTTTCATCAATGCCCGGACGGTCATGGGAAGCCCCAGCAAATTGATAAATCCTTCGGCATCCTTATGGTTGTACAAATCTCCGGTTATAAAACTGGATAATTCTTTGTTATGCAGGGAATAAGGGGAGGTTATGCCTGCTGATATGATGTTGCCTTTGTATAGTTTTAATTTTACCGAACCGGTCACGATTTCCTGTGTTTTGTCCACAAAGGACGACAACGCTTCTCTGAGCGGGGTAAACCATTCTCCGGTATAAATAAGCTCTGCGAGCTCAAGTCCAACATTATTTTTAAATACTTCGGTCTGACGGTCTATGCAAAGACTTTCAAGATCCCTGTGTGCTGCATATAAAATTGTTCCGCCGGGCGTTTCGTATACTCCGCGTGATTTCATGCCGACCACTCGATTTTCCACAATATCCACGATGCCTATGCCGTTTCTGCCCCCGATCTCATTTAAAGCCTGCATCAGCGCGACCGGCGGAAGTGTTTCCCCGTTGAGTTTGACCGGAATGCCTTTTTCAAACGCTATATCTACATATTCCGGCGAATCAGGCGCATCCTCCGGCGGAACGGAGAGCTGCAAAATATGTCTGTAATTCGGTTCCAGCCCCGGATCCTCAAGTTCAAGCCCCTCGTGGCTCAAATGCCATAAATTTTGGTCGCGGCTGTAATTCTGCTCTTTTGACGAGGGAGCTTCTATTCCGCGTTCCTTTAAATACGCCATAGCGTCCTCGCGGGAATTTATATCCCATATACGCCACGGCGCAATGACGTTCAACCACGGAGCAAAAGCCTTAATAGTCAATTCAAAACGAATTTGATCGTTACCCTTACCCGTTGCTCCATGACAAATTGCGTTCGCGTTTTCCTTGAGCGCGATATCCACAAATTTTTTTGCGATCAAAGGACGCGCCACCGAAGTGCCGAGAAGATATTTCCCCTCATAAACTGCGTTGGCTTTGATCATCGGAAAAATATAATCGGTCATGAATTCTTCCCGGGCATCTATTACATATACTTTGTCTGCTCCGGTTTTCATTGCTTTTTCCCGCAATTCATCATAATTACCGCACTGACCTACATCAACACAGCAGGCGATAATTTCGCAGGATTCGTAGTTTTCGTTAAGCCACGGTATGATGACGGTGGTATCCAGACCGCCGGAATAAGCCAACACAATTTTATTATTCATTTTTACGTTACTCCTTGTCAATATTCACGGTTTTTTTACCGCAGTTTTAATAATAATCCGTCAAATGTAACCGGAAAAGAAATAAAGGTGTCTACCGGCAAACTAACATGATCAGTTTCGCCGATAAACGCCCTTGTTTATCAGAACTCAGTATATCATAAGAAGATGCCGGTTGTCAATCACTATTTCTTTTTTTGATACTAATCTCATTTTAAAAACCGTTGAAAACGAGTGAGTAGTTTTTTAAGAAAAACGAATAACGAACGAAGTTTGAAACGATGATTTTAATGTGGGATTAGTATGAGTTTCCTCGTTTTTCGATTTTTTAAAGTCTTTAAAGTCTGTTCCATACAAAAAAAGACGGGCGCAATATGCACCCGCCTTAAAAAATCTCCTACCGTACCCTCACCTTAACGGTTTTGCTTGTCGTTGTTGTGCGTTTTGTCGAATTTGCATCGGTATTTGTGACAACAACGCGGTAATAAACAGTTCCGCGTTTGCTGCTCGGCACTCTGTAGCGTATGCTTTTGCCCGCAGCACCCGAAATTTTCTTAAAGCCGGTTTTTTGTTTACTGCTTCTAAACCATTGATAACTGAGAACTCCGGGATTCGCCCGTGCGGTAACCTGCAGAGTGTGTAAAGCTCTTCGTTTTATAGTTTTGCCTTTTGGTTGTTTGCTGATTTTCGGCGCGACGGCGGCCGCTCTTCTAACCGTTACCGAAGCAACCCGTGTGGTTGCCGCGGCACTTACGTTACCCGGCAGAGTATTGGTGATCACACAGTAATAAAAACGTGTGCCGGCACTGGTGGTTGGAACGGTATAGCGCGCCGAAACTGCGTTGCTGATTCTGGTGCCGCCTGTTGTACTGTTTCTAGTGTTAGAAAACCATTGATAGCTTACCGTGCCGCCGGGCGAGGGGTTTGCCGCCGTTGTAAGAACAGTAGCGGCCTTCAGATTGACGGTGGTTGCACCGGCAGGATGAAGGGTAATGGTTGGCAAGGTAGGTCTGTGCGTTTCCGTAACGGTGATATAACAAGTGGCGGAAGCATAACTAACACCATCGACGGATGCCCGAATAAAGGTTGAACCTGCTCTGTGTGCGGTTACCAATCCGTTTGTGCTGACGGTAGCGATGCTGGAGTTTCCGGTTGTCCAGGTAACAGAACGGGACGGTGTGGCGGGTAAAATATTTGGCGTTAGCTGTAGGGTCCCGCCAATCGCCATGTTGGCCGAGGGCAGCATGGTGATGGTGGTAGGCGCAACGCCGTCCATTCGGAAGGTAAATTCTATTGCCGCACTGGAACTGTTGGAAATATACAGGTAATAGGTTCCCGCTGTTGGGAAAGTGTACTCCATTGTGCCGGAAGGAGAGGTGTAGAGGTTAAGAGTCTCCCCTATATAATTATTTTGAACGTTTCTTATGTAAGCGTATAGGGAAATAGATTCCGTTTCATTCGTCCGCGAAACGGTAAGGGAGATTCCGTAGTTGTTTTGCGGGATGGTGAAGCTGTACCAGTGGCTGGAATCCCGCCCATAGCTGGTGCCGCTGCCCGGTTTCCCGAAATATCCGGCAGCACCTTGGTGCAGTGTATTCAAGGCGGCCGGCGCGGCGGTCTGGAGGGTGTCCCCTTTGGGCGACAGCCCGGTCACCGGTTCCGCCGTTACGGTTACCGTGCCATACCCGTTTAAAGTGGATTGAGAGCCGGAACTCGCCCGAACATAATAAATACCGGGAATTACTTTATATTGCACGCTTGCGGTTTCGGTACCTCCGGTTCTTACCGATATGGAGGAGGAGCTGGTACCGACCGGACTCATAGTTGAAGTGCCGTTGGGCTGATAGAGTGTGATGGACAAATCGTTGTTTCTCCAATCCGGATTTTCTTTTTGTCCAATTTGAACATCGACGGTAAGAACGGAGATTGTTGAGACTTCGAAATATTTCCATTGGTAATTCAAATAATGTCCATAAATTGCGTTTGGCTGCGGTGCGCCAAAAACGGTTTGCTGATTGAGGTTAAAGGCTTCGGCGTTGTTCCATGTATTGTTAAATTCCGGGTGTGTCTGACCGGACAGGGTAAAAGTAAATTCCGTGCCCCTGCTGGTATTGTAAAGATATAAATAATAGGTTCCTGCGGTTGAAACGGTAATGTCTTGCGTTCCGGACGGATTGTATTGCAAGTCAAGGCTGCTTCCAACCCTGTTGTTTGACGCATTTCTTATTTCAGCATACATATAAAATTGCTGCGTTGCATCCTGACGGGTAACAGACAAGGTAAGCCCAAAATTGTTTTCCGGGATTGTAAATTTATAGTAATTGATGGTGTCGCGCCCATAGCTGGTGCCGGTCAATTTTCCTTGATAGCCGATTATGCCTTTATACTCCGTATCCAGCTCGACTTCCTCCGCCAATAACAAACTGTCCCCTTTTGGAGTAAGACCGGTCTGCGGTACTGCCGTTACGGTTACCGTGCCGTACCCGTTGTTGGCCGTGGTGCTGCCCGCACGGACAAAGTAAGTCCCGGGCAGAAGTTTATAGGTTACGGTGGCGGTGGGCTCCACCGCACTGCTTATCACGCTTGTAGCCGTAGAGCTTCCCGCTTCATTGGCCATTGTCGAGCTTCCGTTTGGCTGATATAGCTGAATTTGCAGTTGGTTTTCCCGCCAGCCGGTTCCGGTGTTTTCTTTAATGCCGGCGGCAATTTCCACCGTAACGATGGACGGGTTTTCGATTGTGAATTTTTTCCATTGGTATTGTAAATAAATATAATCGGCCGCTATCGGCTGCGCTTCGCCGAAAGTGGAAGGTGCGCCTAAAACAAGCTCGTCTGCTGTGGCAGCCGTATTGTCATACGTTCTGAGTTGAGCCGCCAAAACCGGAGGAACAGCCTGAAACACAAAAACCAGGGTAAAAACCAGGGATAAGGTAACCGCCCCTAAACTGCGAAAAAGCTTTCTGTTGAACACTCTCTTCATTATATGCACTCCTTTTATTGAATTTTTGACAACACAGATTCTCAATTTTATGTTATCTGATACTGTCTAATAATATACCAGTTCTCAAGCAATTTGTCAATACATTAATTATATATTTTCGCAATATTAGCATGAAAATTACAATAAATTGCATATAAGATAATCCTGTAACATAACCATACCTATGAAATATTCGGTTTTTTCTTTCCGTGAATATCCGCTGTTATATCCACCGCGGCGGGAATATCTTTAATTTTGTCCCAATACATTTTTGCCGCTTGTTCGGTTTTGTTGTCGCCGTATTTATAATACTGCCTGTTCTCAAGGTTGTGCGGAAGATACGTTTGTTCTGCATAATGATTCGGAAAATCATGTGGGTTGAGATAGTTTTGTCCGGTGTGTTCAGAGCCTTCGCCGTCAAAATGTTTATTTTGCAAACAACGAGGGAATTCTCCGCCCAAACCGTTCTCAACATCTGCGACAGCTTGCTTGACGGCGGCGAAAGCGGAATTGGATTTAGGAGCGTTTGCAAGCAATATGACGGCATTCGCAAGCGGGATCATTGCTTCAGGCATTCCGAGCTGTATCGCTGAATCTACGCACGCCTTAACGATCGGGATAGCGTTCGGATAAGCAAGCCCTATATCTTCGCACGCAATAACCAGCAGACGGCGGCAAGGGGATAAAATATCTCCCGCAGACAAGAGCCGCGCTAAGTAATGCAGTGCGGCATCAGCATGAGAACCGCGTATGGATTTTTGCAATGCGGACACAAGATCATAATGCTGTTCGCCGTTTTTATCGTAGTTCATAGAACTTTTTTGAGTAAGCTCGGCGGCAAGAGAAAGCGTGATGTCTTTACGTTTTGGAGCCGCGGACAAAGGCGCGGCGAGTACCGTAAGCTCGACGGTATTTATCGCTTTTCTAACATCGCCGCCGCATCCTTTTGCGATATATTCCACAGCATCGTCCCGAGCGTTAATTTTTACACCCAGCTCAGCTTCCAGCAGCGAGAAAGCTGCCCGTATCCGTTTTTCTATGCTATTGGGCGGGACGGGCTTAAATTCAAAAACCGTACTCCGGCTTAAAATAGCGTTATAGATGTAAAAATAGGGATTTTCGGTGGTAGACGTGATCAGGGTGATGTCGCCGTTTTCGATATATTCCAACAAGCTTTGCTGCTGCTTTCGGTTAAGATACTGTATTTCATCTATATATAAAATTATTCCGTCCTGTCCTGCCATCGTCCCTATTTCACTCACGACATTTTTAATATCCGCAAGCGAAATATTCGTGCCGTTTAATTTGTGCAGACGTTTATTCGTATTGTTCGCAATAATACGGGATACGGTGGTTTTGCCGGTTCCTGACGGGCCGTAAAAAATAAGATTAGGGATATTCCCCGAATTTATTATTGCACGCAGAGGTCTGCCTTCGCCGAGAATGTGATTCTGACCGGCAACGTCGTCAAGATTATCGGGTCTGAAACGATCTGCAAGCGGTGCGGACATAAAAGCACGTCCCCCATTTCAATAAATTTCACATATATTAGACCCCTATCAACCGTAGTTTCAATAGACCTCCTCGAAAATCACTTCGCAACGTATGAACGGAAGATTTCCCGTCACACGGCGTTAATTTATTCTCAAATATCCATGATATTCTCGTCAAAATTGCCTTGTTTGACGAAAAATCATCTGTGTTCATACATCACGTTTTAATTCCCGGGGAGGTCTAATAAAGCGGATATTTACTTGTTATCCCTTTCACCATATCCAAAACTTTTGATTTGTTCGCACTCATATCACGGGCGGCAAGAGATATACATTCTGCGATAACGTCAATGTCGTCCTCTTTTAAACCGCGGGTAGTGATAGCCGGGGTTCCAATGCGGATTCCGCTGGTGACAAAGGGGCTGAGGGTTTCGTTGGGAATAGTGTTTTTGTTTACGGTTATGCGCACTTCGTCCAGGTCGCGTTCCAGCTGCTTGCCTGTAACATCAAATTTGGTTAAATCACAAAGCAAAAGATGAGTATCGGTTCCGTCCGAAACAAGGTCCATACCGCGCTTTTTCAAACCGTTTGCCATAGCTGCCGCGTTTTTTATAACCTGTCCGATATATTCTTTGAATTCATTTGACATCGCTTCGCCGAAACATACGGCTTTGGAAGCTATTGTGTGCATCAAAGGGCCGCCCTGTGTGCCCGGGAAAACACCTCTGTCCATTTGTTTTGCAAACTCTTCCTTGCACAGGATCAAGCCGCCGCGGGGTCCGCGCAGAGTTTTGTGGGTCGTGCTGGTCACAATATCTGCATAAGGAACCGGGGATTGATGAAATCCCGTTGCGACAAGGCCGGCAATATGCGCCATATCCACCATAAAATATGCGCCGCAGTCTCCGGCAATCTGCGATATTTTTTCGAAGTTGATAGCACGGGGGTAAGCGGTGGCTCCGGCCACGATAAGTTTGGGCTTTTCACGCAGCGCCAGTTCGTGCAATTTATCATAATCAATCAAATGCGTAACTTTGTCAACACCGTAAGGGATAAACTCATAATACTTCCCCGATATATTAACCGGAGAACCGTGGGACAAATGTCCGCCTTCGGCAAGCGACATACCCAAAACCTTGTCACCCGGCTGAAGAAGCGCAAAGTACACGGCGTTGTTGGCCTGCGCGCCGGAATGCGGCTGCACATTTGCGTGATCAGCTCCAAACAGCTTTTTTGCCCGCGCAATAGCTATATCTTCGGATACATCCACAGCCTCACAACCGCCGTAATAACGTTTTCCGGGATAACCCTCCGCGTATTTGTTGGTAAGCACGCTGCCCATTGCCGCCATTACCGCAGGAGATACAATATTTTCGCTTGCGATCAATTCGATATTGTCGCGCTGCCGGGTAAGCTCTTTTTGCATTGCCTCCCCGACTTCCCGGTCACGGGCTGTTACAAAACCCACCGCATCAATCAAATCATGGAACATAGAAACCATCCTTTCTGCTAAAAATCAATTTTTCTTTTTTTCTTTTATGAAAAGTAAATATTAAAATTTTATCGAGGGATTTAATTTGTATATATTCAGCGAATCTATCTTTGCCGCGCTGCGGGTAAAGAATTCCAACCCTGTGCTTGCCGGGTCGGGAAAGATCAGACCGGTGAAAACAACTTTGCCGTTTTGAGCGAATATTTCAACCGAAGAATTGTCCACGAATATCCGCAGCCGGATTTTTCCGTTTTCCGGCTCAATATCGGCGGTGAATTCGCTTTGGAAACGTTCTGTTGGAATTTCACCCGATTTCGCACGATCCAGCGTCAGGGTTTGTTTGCCTGCATCGTAACGTATTTCGGTAAATTCGTCCGCGTTTGCGTTTGTCCGCAGCCGGAATCCAAAATCATCGCCGCAGCTCGCATCAATCAAAGCATCAATTTCATATATTGCAAGCGACAAATCTTCCAAAACATTTTTTGTGCCGGCTTCCACCCGGATATTTTCCCGGCTGTATGCTTCACCGCGCAGAACAGCCAGTTCTTTCACGGGGTTTTGTGTTAAAAGGAATGTATCTTTATATTTGATGAGCCCCAGCTCGTAAGGCAATGTCAGCGCATGACACCACGGATCCGTTATATCCTGTATACCCCGATCGCCGGCATAACCTATAAAGGTCATCCAGTCAACCTTGATACACCGTCCGTCAGGTGCGTTTGAAAATGTCTGGGCGGCGTAAACATCAATACCGTAATTAAAAGGATACCTTTCGTTTGTGTCGGGTACGAAACTCCATACGCCGTTAACCTTAGCAAAACCGCCGACCATGTACCAAACCCCGCCGCCGAAAAGTATCCATTTGGATTCCGTTCCGTTTGTACCGCTAACTTCAAGTTCAAAGAAGTCGGGACATTCGGTATGAATATCGTTTTGCATCCCTTCAGGTTTCCAGTCGATAAGATTTTTCGAGGAATAGAACCGTATCGGTCCCCCGGCAACGATCATCATCCACTGATCGCTTTCGTTGTGCCAAAAAACTTTTGGGTCGCGGAAATCGGGGCAGTCCAGCGGGTCGTCACGGTCGCTTATAATGGGTGCGCCGTTGTTGTATTTTATCCAGGTTTCGCCGCCGTCCTTACTGTAAGCCATGCTCTGGCGCTGCTTGTCCGGAACCGAAGTATAGAACGCAACAAGTCCCTGTTTGTCCGGTGCATCTGGTGCATCGGGAAAAAGCCCGGAGGAGTTGACGGAATCAACAATAGCTGAACCTGACCAGATTGAACCGTGTTCATCGGGTTCCAGCGCAATGGGACGTATCTCCCAGTTTGCAAGATCGCGGCTGATTGCGTGTCCCCAGTATTTATCATGACCGGCATACTTTGTGCGCGGCTCAAGCTGATAAAACAAATGCCAAACCCCGCCGGAAAAAACCATTCCGTTAGGGTCGTTCAGCCAGCCGGACGGATGCGTGACATGGTATTGCGGCCTGTACTTTTCTTTGTAATCGTTCAAATTAATTCCTCCATCAATTCCGAATTGTAATCCGGGACTGCTCCCAATTGTGTGACAACATAACTGCTCAGTTTTACCGCACGGGCAATACATACGTCAAGAGGTTTTTCGTGCAGATAATTATAAGTAAAACAAGCCAAAAAACTGTCTCCTGCACCTACAGCCGAAACCAGTTTGCCGCGGGGCTTTTCGGAATATAAAAATTTTCCGTTTCGGGCGTCATAGATCGCTGCGCCGTTCTTGCCCGTTGTTATTATAATAATTTTGATATTATACCTTTGCGAAAGTTCTTTGCACAATTCGGTGTAGTCAGGATTTTCGCCGGGGTTTACGGTTTTTTCATTTATTAACCCTAATTTTTCGAACACATAAAGTTCATCGTGGGAAACCTTCAGCATGGTGCAGCTCTCAAGACAAAGCCGGACGGATTCCGTGCTGTAAAAATTTTGACGAATGTTTATATCGCATAAAATTTCGCCGAATTCACATTCGGTAATAATTTGTATCAGGGTGTTTTTTGATACGGCATTCCGCAAAGCCAGTGTGCCAAAATAGAGAAAGTCTTGCTTCCCTTCCTCGTTTATTGCCCGGACATCTGCGGTAATGTTATCGTATGCCATGTTCTCCCCGAGATCGTATATCGGGGTCCCATCCCCGGCGAGTGTAACTTTGCACACTCCGGTGGGATAATTTACATCGGCGACATAATCATCAGCTATGTTGTAATTGCGGATAACTTTGCGGGCTTTACCGCCCAGCACATCCTTACCGACGGCAGAAACCAAAGATACCCGAAATTCAGGCGTGTCCGGTTTTTTCAGTCCTGACAGTTTCGCTAAATGAGCGCAAAAATTGAACGGTGCGCCGCCAATCACGCGATTATAATCAAAACAATCCCATAATACTTCCCCGAAAACTAAAATTTTCACGATGTGATATATGCGCCGGGCTGCACAAAAACCATGAAACGACGCAATTCCTTTCCTGAAGACTTTATGATACGGTCATCCGGAACACGTTCCCTTGATAAGTTAAATATCTTTGGTGAACCGGATTTCGGACTTTTCGGACTTGTTCGGCGTGCCCTGTTTCTATGTGCCCTGTTTCTATTTTTTCTTGTTGATTTTCATAATGATTAATACAACGGGGACAGCAACGACCGCCAATGTCAGGACAAAAGGCGAAACAGAAATTACAGCGAGCAATAATGATCTGAAAAATTCGGCAAGTGCTTCAACAGATGAAGCAAAAACATCTTTTATGTCCTTTAACAAATTTTGCTGTGACTGCGGGGTGATGGCTTTCACCTCGGTCAAGGTCAGCGATAACGTCCCCATGTCCGAAAGAAGATTAGTGTTCTTTTGCTGTGCTTTCAGCGACTCTATTTCAGATCTCACGCTCGAAATCCTTTCACGGATAGCGAATATGTCGGTCATTTTTTCCGCCTGACCCATAAGTTTGGTCAATTCGGTTTCTTCCGCTTCAAGTATTTTTATTCGGGCTTCATTGTCGTAATATTGTTCGGTAACATCATCAACACGGGTGTTCAAACTCAAAAGGTTGCCGAAATCCGTCAGACTTGCGAGAAAACCCTCGAACTTTTCACTGGGTATACGCATAACGATAGACAATATACGCGGATGCTTATCGCTTCCGTCCCCGTTGAGATTGGTTGACTGCGCATAACCCCCGGACTCCTTTAGTTTGGATTCGAGGTTTGTTTGGGATGCTTCAAAATTTTCGGTTTCAATTTTCGCATTCGCTTCAGATATAATTTTACGCGATAACGAGATATTTGATGCTGTGTTTTTCGAACCTTGCCAGGTATCGGTAGTCAGGTTTCCTGCAGCATCTTCATATTCCGTGAGTCCGTCGTCTTCCGGGGCATATTCATAATCTTCCGTTGGAGTAAGCCTAGCGTATTCCGGGGCGTAATAATTATAATCATCCGTCGCATATTCCGTAGCATCTTCGTTATATACATATCCGCTCCCCATACTGCATCCTGCGCTGAAAACAATCAGCAAAGCTGCGCATATCATAATAACCGATTTTTTAAACATAATAAAACCATCCTATTCTATAAATATTATTTATGCCAGCATTTGTCCGATTGCTATAAATACAGGCATAGTAAAAACAGAAAGTACTGTGGTAAAAGTGACTATACGGCTTGCTTCTACCTCGTCCTTGCCGAACCGCGCTGAAAACAAAACAACGTTCGCAGCGGCGGGGGCGCACGCCGGAATCAAAGATGCCATAAAAATCAGAGGGGATATGGGCAAAAAATAGAACAGCGGCAGCAAAACAGCGGGTACAACTAAAAGCCTAAGCAGAGATACTATGTACAGATTCCGGCTTTTGAGCAGCGTAGAAAACTTCATGCGCGCAATGAACACTCCTATTACTAACATTGCGAGGGGGGTATTCACATCGGCGAGCATTTTAAGTGCGCCGCTTACCGGAGCGGGGAAATTAACCGGGAACACAAAAACGACCAAAGCCAAAGCTGATCCTACAAGACCGGGATTCAACAAAGCCTTTCTTACGGATATATTCTTTATATCCCCGGACATTGAAACCGCGCCGTGAGTCCAAAGAAAAATCTGGGAAACAACGATAAAAATCGCACCGTAGAATACACCCTCATCACCTAGTACCGCTTTGGTCAGCGGTAAAGCCATAA
The DNA here is from genome assembly GCA_009778115.1 of Oscillospiraceae bacterium. Taxonomy (GTDB): domain Bacteria; phylum Bacillota; class Clostridia; order Oscillospirales; family Ruminococcaceae; genus WRME01. The sequence goes on from WRKL01000005.1 coordinate 24,932, forward strand.
AACCGCAATTCGAATATACGATTGCACAACGGTACAAGGATTTTTTATCAGATTTTTTGAAAAAAAACATACCGATAACGATTGCCAGTGTATGAGCGGCAACGGTGCAAAGACCTATCCACAGCAAGCCGGTCAGTTTGTCCGGCGCGTATTCGGTGTTATAAAAAGCGTTGATAATAAGACAAGGGTTCACGACAAACAACAACAGATTGATAAGCTGTTTTGCTCCGCGCGGGCTGATCATTTTAAAATGCGCTGAAGCAAATCCTGCGGCTATCATCAAAAATAAAGTGAACACCGGCGTTAGGATCGTCAGCACGTTTTCTGTCATTACAATCTCCTAATTTAACGATGATTTATCCGGAAATAATTATAACATAAATAAAACAAAGCGTATGCGTTTTATCTATGTTTCAATGTTCTCGGGACCTGTTCTAAATCTTTGATTTAGGTAACGGGTGAGGTTATTATAACATAAGAACGAAAAAATGTAAACCGAAATTTTTTATCATTGCCTTATGGGTCTTATGGCTTATTTATGTCCGGTTATTTCGGATATAGTGAAATAATATTTGCTGTGCGATCCCTGCGTAGGGTTTGATGAACACAGGGAATCCGTCTGCGTAGTACTGTTTTAAAGCGCGCGAAATCCACACATCTACGGGAAAAGCATCCGTTCTCGCGAAACCGAAAAGCAGCGTGCATTCCGCCACCTTAGGGCCGACACCCTTGATCTTCATCAGGGCTTGCCGCGCGTTTTGGCTGCTCATTTTGGATATTTCGGCAAGTGAAATTTCGCCTGAAGCCAGCTTGCGCGCCGCATCGAAAATGTATTTTTCCCGAAAACCGGCGCGTATCACCGATAAATCCCGGTCAGTCAAAGCGGAGATTCGTTTATATGACGGGAAGCTGAATACGGAAGAATTTTCGAGCACACGGAAGAACGCCCGTATATGCGCCGGGATGTTGTTATCGGGCTTGACGGAAATATGCACCCGATTTCCGAAATTTTCACAGAGCCGTTGTATAATGCCTTTTATCCGCGGGATATTATTGTTTTGTGAAATGATAAAACTGCACAGAGTTTCCCACGGTTGTTGGCGTAAAACCCGGATTCCGCCCGCAAATTTTACGGCATCCCGCATAACCGGATCAGCGGCAAATATTTTTTTCAATTTTTCATAATCTGTGTCCAGATCGAAATAATTATACCAGAACTCGTAAAATTCGTCTTCGTTTGTGTTATAAAATGTTATGTCGTTTCCCTCTTGCCCGGCAAGCACGGCACGATCACCGGCTATTCCAAAAAAGACATCGGCGGAAATTGCTTTTTGGGGGATTTTTTCAAATCGGAAGCATTGTCCGCAATCTACCGTACCGGCAAGCGAAAATCCGGGCAGGGTCAAAACCATGCTGCTGCCTTCGCGCCGGATATGTGTATTACGGTGTTCTTTTTCTGTTATCATAATGCTAATTCGCTTTTTAACGCGGAAAGCACCGCTATGTTTGCCGCCGCTTCGATAACCGGGACGACCCGTGGGACTATGCAGGCATCATGTCTTCCCGTCACACTCAATTCGGTGTTTTCCATTGCCCTAAGATTTACGGTGTTTTGCGGTTTGGAAATAGAGGGTGTAGGCTTGACGGCAACCCTGAATATAATGGGATCACCGGTGGATATCCCGCCCAGGATCCCTCCGTTGTTGTTGGTACGGCTTTGTATTTTTATAGCGGGATTTCGCATATCGGTTCTTTGTTCCGTGTTTTCGTAATACATTTCATCATTGCATTCACTTCCGGTCATGTCCGCGACCGCAAACCCTGCTCCGAATTCCAGCCCTTTAACCGCGGGAATACCAAAAACCAAGCCGGATATAATATTTTCAAGACCGCCGAATATAGGGGAGCCGATCCCGGCAGGCAATCCCGTAACACAGCATTCCGTTATTCCGCCCAGCGAATCCCCGTCTGCTTTCGCGGATTTTACCGCATCCATCATTTTTTTTCCTGCAGCATCGTTTATTACGGCGAGTTTTTTTCCGCGCAATGCAAGCAGGTCTTCTTTTTTGATGTCTGTAAAGTCCCAGGCTTTATCCTTTATTCCGCCTATCGAGTATATATGAGCTCCGCAAAAAATACCTCTGCGTTCTAAAATTTGAGCGGCGACCGCTCCCGCGAAAGTAAGCGGCGCGGTGAGTCTTCCCGAAAAATGACCGCCGCCGCGAAAATCGTTATACCCTTTGTAACGCAGGGAACCGGAATAGTCGGCGTGTCCCGGGCGCGGTGTATGCTTTAAATCACGATAATCGCCGGAATGATTTCCGACATTTTCGATTATGCACGCTAACGGGGTTCCGGTGGTCCGCCCGTCAAACACACCCGAAAGTATGTTGGGTTCGTCGGGCTCCTTTCTCGATGTTGATGCAGCTGCGGCGGGATCAGGCCCCGAAGGACGCGGCGCACGGCGTGCCATGAACGAACGTATTCTATCCATATCCAATTCTTCGCCCGGCGGGAGATTGTCGATAACGACACCTATCGCCTTGCCGTGAGATTCGCCGAAAAGCGAGATGCTGATTGAACCGGTAAAAATTGACGACACGTTAAGATCACCTCGAATAAAAAATATTAGATTTCCCCGGAAATTAAAACGCGATATACGGACACAGATGATTTTTCGTCAAACTAAGGAAATTATGACGAGAATATCATGACATTTGCGGATAAATTAACGCCGTGTGACGAAAGTTTATTATATACCGTCTGGTTTAACTATATATGTACCGCTATATATTGTCAAGGCAAAAATTGTATAGGATTTATGGTATTAAGCGGAGGGTTCCTTCATATAAATTATATACAATAATTATTTAAGGACGGGGCAGGTAAGAATGTTTATATTATCGTTTAAAACATCGCGTTTAAAATTAATAACAGCAGGAGTGGCGGTATTGGCGGCATTTCTAACGATAATCTACGCCATCAGCTCTATGGCAACCGCTCAAACAGGCGTAAAGCCGGAAAAAAAGACCGATGCTACAGATAACGGGCAGCGCCTGGAATTTATTCGCTCTTTTGGTTATCAAGCTAAGAGCGATCCGGTTGAGGTTGCAGAAATAATAATCCCCACCGAATTTGATGAGGTCTACCTCGACTACAACAAAATGCAGAAAGAGCAAGGATACGACTTAACGGGATTCAGGGGCAAACGGGTAAAAAGATACACCTACGAAATAACAAATTATCCCGAACACAGTGCGGGCGTGCGCGCCGACATTTTGGTTTCGGACGGAAAAGTGATAGGCGGAAACGTATGCTCAATACTTGAGGGCGGTTTTATACACGGCTTTAGTGCGCCTGTCCAATAATTTTGAATTTTGTAAGCCTTATCGCAAATTAACAATATTATCCCTTAAAATTCGCCATGCTTATACATATTTTTTCTTTTTTAGTTATCTTATCTAAATATGAAAATAAAAGTTTGTGCAATAAAACACTTTTATTTTGACTTAAAATATGTTATATTTATTATATTATACTGTGGGAACGACACCGGATATTTAAAATCGTATTCTGCAGAGAGAAATGGAAAATCAGAAATTTAGGGGGAAGAACTGTGGCAAGCGTAACTTTGAAAGGTATATATAAAAAATATCCCGGCGGAGTGGTCGCTGTATCTGACTTTAATCTGGAAATAGCTCACAAGGAATTTATAATCCTTGTTGGTCCGTCCGGGTGCGGTAAGTCAACAACGCTGCGTATGATTGCGGGGCTGGAGGACATTACCGACGGAGAATTGTACATAGGCGACAAACTGGTAAATGATATGGCACCGAAAAACCGCGACATAGCGATGGTGTTTCAGAACTATGCGCTTTATCCGCACATGACCGTGTTTGATAATATGGCGTTCGGGCTGAAAATCCGTAAGGTTCCTAAGGATCAAATAAGGAAATTGGTCGAAGAAGCAGCGCAGATCCTGGATATTGTTCATCTGCTTGACCGTAAACCCAAGGCTCTTTCGGGCGGACAGCGTCAGCGTGTGGCGCTCGGTCGTGCTATTGTGCGTAATCCAAAAGTATTTTTGCTGGACGAGCCTTTGTCCAACCTTGATGCGAAACTTCGTGCACAAATGCGTACGGAACTTTCCAAGCTACATCAGCGTTTGGGCACTACTTTTGTGTATGTAACCCATGATCAGGTTGAAGCCATGACGATGGGAACCCGTATTGTCGTTATGAACGAGGGTTTCATACAGCAGGTTGACACACCTCAGAACCTTTACAATAAACCGGTCAATACTTTTGTGGCAGGCTTTTTAGGCTCACCGCAGATGAACTTTATAGATGCGGTCGTGCTCAAAAAAGGTGAAAAGTTTTACGTTGAATTCGGCAGCGAAGCGACAAAAACCTACAAAGGTAAAAAGTATCTTTTAGAACTGCCCGAAATTAAGAACCGCAAGGGTGTTTTGGAGCCATACGATGAAAAAGAAGTTATTTTGGGAGTACGTCCTGAAAACCTTCATGACGAAGAAATATACTTGTCCGCCGAAAACGCCAGTATAATCGAATGTAAAGTCGATGTTACCGAGCTTATGGGCGCAGAAACATTCTTGTATTTGAATTGTGAAAATATACCGCTTACAGCCAGAGTTTCTCCGCGTTCAACAGCGGGAGCAGGCGATGTCATTCAGGTTGCGGTCGATGTCGGCAGAATACATATTTTCGATAAAGACACCAAGGATGTAATCACGAATTAAAAACCCTGACACCAGCCGTCGCGTACTTGATTTCCGAGGAGGTCTATTGGAACGGCGGAAACAATTAATTCATAATCTGATAAAAACAAGCCATCCGGCAAAATCCGGGAACGGCTTGTTTTTTTGAAATGTTATAAAGGGGGTGTTCGAAAAATAAAACCGAAAAAAGCCTGTAAATCATAAAAGAGTCACTAGACCTCCTAGAAAACCACTTCGCGACGTTATGATCTGTGTTCATACATCACGTTTTAATTTCCGAGGAGGTCTACTTTGAACAGCGGTTAAATTATATCAAACCGCATCCGAACCCCATGCCACAGCGGTGCTGTTCCCTTCGCCTATCGTCAAAAGTATTTTTATTTCCGCTCCCGAAACCGCAACGGTCGCAAGATCCCTGTTATAATCAATGAACTCCCCGTTCGTCATAAGTGAATATCTGCCTAAATCTGAAGAAACCGTAACCGACAATTCGTTTCTGTCAAAATCATCACCCAGTCCGCCTATTGCGAAAATTAAATCATATCTTCCTGCGTTAGGGTCGAATAAAGCCGCGGAAACTTCTCTGGAGTTTACTGTGAGTTTTGCAACTGATTTCGCAGAATGCTCGTCATAAGCGCCGGAAACAGCACATTCGATCAATTTGGATGCGCCTCTGGATGATGCCATCATCTGACGGGTGAGGTTTTGAATTACCCAATACATTGAATTAGCGAAAATTTCATAGTTTTCAGAATTTATTATAATAGGACGATTGCCCGCTTTGCGCGAGGATAGGGCGACCGCCATATCATTTACCGTGGGGCGGCCCGCTTTCATATCAAAAGTGAGCCTTGATGCGTATTTTAAAGCTTGAGAAAGCACGGAATTAGAAACATTTGCATCCGTAGTTATGATAATAATGTTCCCGGCATAACCTGTGTCCAACCCTGCTCCCGAAGAAGTTATTCCCCCGATCGTGCATTCTTTGCCTTTCAGGTTAAACTTTACGGCATATTGGTTGTTTACCGCGGGGTTGCTTCTAAGCACCCTTGATGCTAGTTCCGAACCGTTCAGCGACAAATTCGTCGCCAAATCCGTCATATTGCAAATGATATTTTCGGAATCCAGCGGGATATTTGTTATTCCGGCACTTGCGTTCAGAAAGTTCCCGCCTAAAACATGGGATGCAGATTTTACGCATAAGCCCGCAGTGTGTATATCCTGTTCGTAGTCATAACAGTTAGCGATCTTCGAATTTATCAATATTCCGCGCACATCGCCCTGTGTAACCGAAAGGGTGGAAATACTCAGCGGAGCGCCCTTGAATTTGTTCGCTGACGTATATAAAGCGACCCGGCAGGGTTCGTCCGAATATATAAGCGCAAGATCCGGTTCATCGTGGTTTTCGGAAAGTCCGCAATATATTGCGTTAGCGTAAAATCCCTGTGCCGCGCAAATTCCGCCGCCGGTGTATTCAAATTGTTCCAGCATATTTCGATCCTTATAATTATTGATTTATTAGACCACCGTCACACGGCGTTAATTTATCCTCAAATATTCATGATATTTCCGTCAAAATTGCCTTGTTTGATGAAAAATTATCTGCGTTCATGCATCACGTCTTAATTCCCGGGGAGGTCTATTGACGGTTAACTATATGCGGACGTTTATTCCGTTTTGAAGAAGAGTGGTTTTTAATTCTTTTATGTTTATTTCGCCGTAGTGGAAAATAGAGGCGGCAAGAGCCGAGTCAACATTATCAATGGATTTAAAAAGCTCGATGAAATCTTCTGTTTTGCCCGCACCGCCCGAGGCAACAATAGGGATGCTGACTGATTTTGCGATAACTTGAAGCATTTGCAAATCGAACCCCTCTTTTACGCCGTCGGTGTCGATAGAATTTATTACAAGCTCCCCGGCACCGTCTGCCTCCGCCTTTTTTGCCCAATCGACCGCACTGTATTCGGTTTCCTGTATCCCGACATGGGAATACACCATAAACCTGCCGTCCGGTGCGCGTTTTATGTCCATGGACAAAACAATACACTGACTGCCGTATTTTGAAGCGGCATTTTTTACCAGATTCGGGTCACGCAGCGCACCTGAGTTGATGCTGACTTTATCCGCGCCCATATTTAACAGCCGTCCGCAATCCTCTATCGTGTTGATCCCGCCGCCGGCCGTAAGGGGGACAAAAGTTTCCTTTATAACCTTTTTTAACGCGTCGTCAAACAGTTCACGACCTTCCGCAGTAGCTGTAATATCGTAAAAAACCAATTCATCCGCACCTTGCTCGTTATACTTTTTCGCGAGTTCGGCAGGGTCGGCGACATCCGTGATTTGCCGGAATTGTCTGCCCTTTACGACTTTACCGTTGCGTACATCCAGGCATGGAATAATTTTTTTTATGATCATACTTTACCTCCGAATTTCAAATTCACTTCTGCAAGATTAATCGCTCCGATATATATTGCTTTGCCTAATATTGCGCCGTAGATTCCCATATCGCTCAAGGCGGAAAGTTCCTCCATCGAACTTATGCCGCCGGATGCAATAATTTCTGCGTTGATTTCGGATTGCAGTAAACGGTAGATTTCAAGGTTTGTTCCCCTCATCATGCCGTCACGGGATATATCGGTATATATTATGGTCTTTATACCCTTAGTTGAAAGTGTTTTGCAAAACTCAACGGAATCCAGCTCCGAAGTTTCCCGCCAGCCTTTGATCGCAACTTTTCCTTTGCGTGCATCTACCCCGACCGCAATTTTTTCGCCGAATCTGTCCAGTGCCGTTTGCAGGAATTCGTCATTTAGCGCAGCACTTCCCAAAATAACCCTTTGTGCTCCGATAGACAGATAACACTCGCAGCTTTCAAGGTCGCGTATACCGCCGCCTACCTGACATTTTATGCCCGTTGCTATAATTCTTTCAATGGTTTTGAAATTTTTGAATTTTCCGTCCCGCGCACCGTCAAGATCAACGATGTGCAAAAATTCGGCCCCCTGTTTTTTGAAGTCGGAAGCGACAAATGCGGGGTCTTGATTAAACACGGTGACCTGATCATAATCGCCCTGTAAAAGTCTTACGGCCTTTCCGTCTTTTATATCTATAGCGGGAAAAATATTCATACGAATGTTCCACTCCTTTCAGGTACAGCGATGTTATTATAATAGACCACCGTCACACGGCGTTAATTTATCCTCAAATATCCAGGATATTCTCGTCAAAATTGTGCCTTGCTTGACGAAAAATCATCTGTGTCCGTATATCGCGTTTTAATTCCCGGGGAGGTCTAATTTTACTCCAAGTTGGGGAACACACAAAAATGAAAAAGAGGTTACTGAACCTGCTTTCAAACCAGAATTCCTTTGGATGACGGAATATTATCGCCTGTAACGGTCAGAGCTTTTCTTAATGCAACCGCTGCCGCTTTGAAGGTTGCTTCTATAATGTGATGTATGTTTTCGCCGTGGATAAGTTTCAAATGTAATGTCAAGGGGAATTTCCGGACGAAAGATTGAAAAAACTCCCGGGATAACTGTATGTCGAAATCGCCGGTTTTAATCGCCGGAAGAGGGAAGTCGTACCGCAAATGTCCGCGTCCGCTTATATCCAAGGCGGCAAGAACCAGAGTTTCGTCCATTGGCATAAAAATATCCGAGAAACGTTCTATTCCCCTCATGTTTCCTGCGGCCTGCTTAAAAGCTGCGCCCAAAACGATTCCGACATCCTCCACGGTATGGTGTCCGTCGATATGCAGATCGCCGTCACATTTTAACGTTATGCCGAAACGTCCGTGTTTCGCGAAAGCAGACAGCATATGATCGAAAAACCCTATGCCGGAGGTTCCGTCGAAGCCGCCGCACGAATCAATGTCCAAAGCCAAGGTTATGTTGGTTTCGCTGGTTTTGCGTTCAATTTTACTTGTGCGTTTCATTGGAACTCACTTCTTTCTTGCTTAATTATCAAAAAACTAAAAAAACTCGTTTGCACATATTTCAACCAAGCTGTCAATCTCCGCTTCGGTTCCGATTGTTATACGCACATATTCGCGAATCCGCGGTTTGTCGAAATATCTAACAAGTACACCGCGCTTTTTTAACTTTGAGTATATTTCGCCGCCGTTTATACCCGGAAAGGAAGCAAACACAAAGTTCGCCATGCTGTCGGTGACTTTTGCGCCCATTGCGATAAGGTTCTCTTTAAGCTTTTCGCGGGTATTAGTCACGGCTTTTACGGTTTTTTGAAAATACAAGTCATCGCAGATCGCCGCCGTACCTGCCAGTTGTGCCGCCATATTAACATTATAGGGGTTGCAGGAATATTTAACTTTTTCCAGAGCCTCGATAAGCGGGGAAGCGCCTGCGGCAAAACCTAACCGCAGTCCTGCAAGCCCCCGGGATTTTGAAAAAGTCCGCATTATCAAAAGATTATTGTACTTATTCGTCAGACCAAGAGCGGAATTTCCGCCGAAATCTATATAAGCTTCATCTATTATAACAAGCCGGCGTGGATTTTGCAACAACAATTCTTCAATTTCATTGTTACTGAGATACAATCCGGTGGGCGCGTTGGGATTTGCGATTATTATTGTACTGTTATCACCGGCAATGTGATAATCCGAAACGTTTATGCGAAAATTTTCAGATAAAGGTATCATGGTTGCGGCAGCGTTATAATATGCCGAAAAAACACGATAAAAATCATAAGTTATGTCGGCAAAGAAAACCTTTTCCCCGGCAATAAAAGCGCGGAACGCAAAAGAGAGGGCTTCGTCGCTTCCTGCGGACACAAAAATATTTTCCTTACGCAAATTATAATATTCGGCGATCGCGGCTTTTAATTTGCCGGATGCCGGGTCGGGGTACAGCCGGGGGTTAAAATCAGACAAAGCTTTTATAACATCCGGCGACGGAGGATAAGGCAGCTCGTTGGTATTCAATTTGATATAATCCATATCCCGCGGCTGTTCTCCGGGGGTATATGCAACGAGGTTTTTCATATCAGATACGGTAAAATCCATGTTATCCTCTTTCCTGATTAAATCTTATCCTGACAGAATTTGCGTGGGCATCCAAACCTTCAGCTTCGGCGAAAGTTATGATTTTATCCTTGACTTGTGCTAATGTATCCCTTGTGTAATAAATATATGAAATCTTTTTCACAAAATCGCTGACCGATAATCCCGATGAGAACCGAGCCGATCCGTTAGTGGGCAGTACATGGTTGGTACCGGCTATATAATCCCCTGCCGCTTCGGGAGCCATATGCCCCAGAAATACCGAACCGGCATTTTCTACAGCACCGAGAAGCGCAAAAGGATCCTGCGTACACAGCTCAAGATGTTCGGGCGCGAATTCGTTGGATATTTTCACAGCGGTTTCGACGGTATCCGCTATAATTATATATCCGTTGTTTTGAAGTGAAGTTTCGGCGATTGAGCGGCGGGAAAGAAGTCGTAACTGTTTTTCGAGTTCAGCGGCGGTGTGCCGCGCTATACTGCGGGAAGTGGTAACGAGAACTGCGGCGGATAAAACATCGTGTTCAGCTTGCGAAAGAAGATCCGCCGCTATATAGCGGGGACTTGCTGTTTCGTCGGCGACAATTAAAATTTCGCTCGGACCTGCGATCATATCTATATCCACATCACCGAAGACCTGTTTTTTTGCAATCGCCACATATATATTCCCGGGACCGGTGATTTTGTCCACACCGCATACCGTATCCGTTCCGTAAGCGAGTGCTGCTACGGCTCCCGCGCCGCCTATTTTATAAACGGTTTTGACACCGCACATATTTGCCGCTGTCAGGATAGGAGCGGCAACACTGCCGTCTGCATCGGGCGGAGTCGCCATATATATTTCCGAAACGCCGGCTATCATGGCAGGTACAGCGTTCATAAGCACCGAAGAAGGATAACTGGCAGTACCGCCCGGAACATATATTCCGGCGCGTTTTAACGGTGTAAGTTTTTGCCCCAGCGCAGAATCGTTGTCACGAAGTACAAAACCTTCGTTTTTTTGAGCGCTATGGTATCTAATCAGATTTTCCAGCGAAGTCTTCATTGCCTCGAGCAGAGGTGTACCCTCAAGCTTCCGCTGCGCTTCTTTACGTTCCGCTTGTGTAACCTCGAGCGAATTTAATTTTGCCCCGTCGAACTTTTCAGCGTATTCAAACAGCGCATCATCGCCCCGGGTCTTTACATCGCAAATAATTTTCGCAACAATATCGTTTATAGCCTTATCTTCGGTTTTACGGCATATAAGACCGGAAAGAGGCTGTCCTTTATATTCGATGATTTTCATAATGTTTTCTCCAGTTCTCCGACGATTTTTGTTATTTCCCGGTTTTTGAATTTAAAACTTATTTTATTCGAAATAAGCCGCGCGGAGGACAAAGCTATTTCAGCGATAACTTCCAGTCCGTTTTCGCGGATCGTTGCGCCGGATTCAACAATATCAACGATCGTATTTGCAAGACCAAGACACGCCGCAAGCTCGATGGAGCCCCCAAGCTTGATAACTTCTACTTCCTGCCCCAAACACGCATAGTAATTTTTTGCGGTGTTCACATACTTAGTTGCTACCGTAAGACGTTTTGAGGTATCCGGGACATATCCCTTGAGTGCAGCAACAGATAAACTGCATTTTCCAAGCTTCAAATCAAGCAATTCAAAAACATCACTTTGCTGTTCTATCAAAATATCCTTACCGATTACGCCTATATCGGCGGCTCCGCGCTCCACATAAATTCCCACATCAGAAGGTTTAACAAGAAAATAGCTGACTTTACGCTCATCGTTATGAAAAACCAGCTTTCGGCTATCGTTAAAAGTTTCGCCGCACTCCAGCCCGATCTTGCTGAACATGGTGTACACTTTGTTTCCCATTCTGCCTTTGGGAAGAGCTATTTTTAAGTTGTTGTTTTTCATACGCGTTCCTCAATTTCGTTGAGCTTTACCGCAAACCCCATAGCGCCGCCGGTTCCACCCAGTTTTCGCACCAAATTGTCATATCTTCCGCCGGACAGAACAACCGAAGACAATTCTTTTACATAGCCGCGGAAAATTATCCCACTGTAATATGATAAATCGTTTATGATGCCGAAGTCAAGCCTTGCCGTTTTTGAAAGTCCGGCATTAACAAGATAATTGTAAAGAGCTTTTAAATCGGTTAAAATATTTTCCATTTCGGCACTTATAACTAATTTTTCAGCTTGCGGAAGAATGTCGGAAAATTTACCGTGAAGCCCCGGGAGAATCAATAATTTTTCCTTCAAAGAATCCGCAATTTCTGCGTTTTCCAAAACTCCGGTTATTCCGTGCCGGCTTTTGAGAATAACATTTTCGAATACAGCGTCGCGCAACGGCTTTTCCAAACCCTTAAACAAATCTGATATAAACCCTACATGGGATATGTCAAGAATATAATCATCGCTGATCGTTTTAAGGCTTTTTAACGCAAGTGTAATGATTTCCTCCGTGCTTTGCCGGTCAATATCACCGATATGCTCCAACCCTATTTGGCGGATAGCTTCGTATTTTCGGCTGACCGGGGACATACGGCAAACTTCATCCGAATAATAAAGCTTTTGACATCCGCCGGCGGATAATGCTTTTTTCACGACGGATAAAGTTACATCCGGTTTTAACGACAACAACTGCCCATCCGTATCCATAAAAGTGATGATCCCGCCCGAACCCACAAAATTTTTGTTGTCGATATAAAGCTCCGCCCGTTCAAATTTCACAGGACGGACAGCCGAAAAACCTGCTTTCTCGTAAATATCGCGCAAAGCAAACTCTATCAGTTCGCTGCGGTTTAAAATGTTCATAAAATTCTGCATCATGCGCAACCTTTCCAATAAACCATGCGGCATATTTAATAAAACCAGCATATTCCACTTTAGCTATTTAGTCAAGCGAATCGCTAAAGTGTTAACAAAAATTTAACAAAGTAAAATCTGTTAATCTCTATCAGGTATGTGTATAATGAAGCTGGAACATTTTTGCCGCCGCAGGTAAAAAATAATATGTTCGTAATAATTGCCAGGAGGTTTGACAATGAAGTTAAGGGTCGAAAAGAAATATATAATCACAGCGGTTCTGTCTTTTTTGGTTATAGCCGCTTCGATTTTATTTTTTCTTGCAGTTAATAATTTCGGCAGGATTTTATCGGCGATAAGCTTTCTTTTTTCGATACTGTCGCCGGTCATATTCGGATTTGCGTTTGCGTATCTGCTTGCACCCGTACTAAATTTTTATGAAAAAACCGTACTTAAGAAACTTAACAATAACCCGGAGCGAAAAAAACTCACCCGGGTTTTGGGAATGATGATGACCTATCTTTCCTTTCTCGCAATCATCGTCTTTTTCCTTTGGACATTGATACCCACACTTATAGATTCGATACGGGGGGTAATAGGCAATTCTAACCAATACATAGAAAACATAACCTCCTTTGTGAACGAGTTTCTCAAGGGATCTGCCGCCGAGGGTGTGGTTCAGGATCAATTAAACAACATCGCAGATAACATTATAAACTCCATGGATATGCTCCCTTCGGTTTTGAATTCGGCGGTGTCCAATCTGATAACCGTGGTTATTGAGGTCGCCAACAGCATTATAAACATCCTGATCGGCGTAGTAATTTCCGTTTATTTCCTTGCGGGCAAGGAAAACTTTTTTGCGCAGACCAAAAAGGTTATGTTTGCTCTGTTTGGCAAAAGGGTAGCTAACCGGACTATCGAAATAACAGCACATACCCACAATGTGTTCAGCAAGTTTATTTTCGGCAGAATAATTGATTCAGCAATAATCGGTGTCATATGTTATGTCGGAATGCTGATTCTGCGTTTGCCGCATCCGGCACTTATAGCGTTTATTGTCGGAATTACCAATATCATACCGTTTTTCGGGCCTTTTATGGGTGCGATCCCCAGCGCTATACTAATACTTTTCGACGACTGGGTAAAAATGATATGGTTTGTGATCTTCATTTTGATTCTGCAACAATTTGACGGAAACTTTTTGGGACCGAAAATTGTCGGTAAATCAGTGGGGTTACCCGCATTTTGGGTTATTTTTGCCATTTTAATCGGGGGCGGGCTTTTCGGGATTCCGGGTATATTTATGGCAGTCCCGATATTCGTGATAATATTCGGTCTGTTCAACGCCTTTATCACACGGCGGCTGCAATCCAAAGGTATGCCGGATAAATCCTCCCAATACAGAGAAATCACCGCAGAGCATGAGGAAACAACACCCGAATCCGAATCCGAATCCGAATCCGGTTTCGGATTATGGGGTAAAGTTAAAGGCTTATTTTGGCGGAAAGAATCCCCGGAAACCGAAACACGCCAAACCTTTGAAAAGGATGACTTAAAAGCCCGGGCAAGCGAAGCAGACATTAATTCTAATTAGAAAGGGAGTCTTTTTAGAAAGGGATTCTTTTTAGAAAGGGATTCTTTTTAGAAAGGGATTCTTTGTTTTTCAATACACCCGGAAATGAAAATGAAAAATCGCATCAAACCCTGCATACGATAGTCTTACTTGATTTTTCAGATAGTTCAGGTAGTTCAGGTAGTTATTTTAAGAATAAAAATTTATATGAAACCATGAACTTATGAAACATGAACCGGAGGGAGAGTTATAATAATGAAAAGAGCCAGCGGTGTTTTGCTGCATATATCCTCGCTGCCCGGTCAGCATTCGATCGGCTCGCTGGGTAAAAGTGCGCGCAGATTTGTAGACTTTTTAAAATCAGCAGGGTTCACATACTGGCAAATACTACCGATCAACGAAACCGACGACTGTAATTCACCATATAAAAGTCCGTCGGCATTTGCCGGCAATCCGCTCTTTATCAGCTTGGAAGAACTGCACTTACAGGGACTTTTAAATAAAAGCGAATTGGATGAACATCAGCAAAAAACACCGTATAGCTGTGAGTTTGACATTCTGCGTAAAACCCGGCTGCCGTTGCTGCGCAAGGCTTTCTCCCGCATCGGTCAGGATATAAAGCTTAAAGCGGAATCTTTCGCAAACCAAAATAAACAAATAGCGGAATATGCGGATTTTATGGCACTTAAGGCGGCGAACGGCGGCAAGAGATGGCAGGATTGGGAAACGACAGAAGCGGACAAAAACGAAGTCGGATTCTATCGGTTTTTACAATATGAATTTTTTCGTCAATGGAACGATTTGAAAATCTACGCCAACAAAAATAATGTTAAAATTATAGGCGATATGCCCATATATGTGTCTGAAGACAGCGCAGATGTTTATTATAACCGTAAAATATTTTTGCTCGATCCGCAAGGCGACCCTCTTGCGGGCGCAGGAGTTCCCCCGGATTATTTCTCCGAAACCGGTCAGAATTGGGGCAATCCGCTTTATGACTGGGACGAGCTGAAAAAGACCGGATACAAATGGTGGATCGAACGGATAGAGCATTCGCTGCGGCTTTTTGATAAAGTACGAATTGATCATTTTCGCGGTTTTTCGGAATTCTGGTCTATCCCCAAAGACAGAGAACCTATAGACGGAAAATGGGAAAAAGGACCGGGTATGGATTTCTTTAACGAATTAAAAAAAGTGATTCCTAAACCCGAAATAATAGCGGAGGATCTGGGCGACATTGACATAAAAACCGTTGAACTCCTGAAAAAGACGAAATTTCCGGGGATGAAAGTAATGCAGTTCGGATTTATGGACGGTTCGGACAGCGTGCATCTGCCGCATAATTACATAGAAAATACGGTAGCGTATATCGGAACCCACGATAATAATACTTTACTGGGATGGCTGTGGGAGCTTGTTCCCGAAGCCCGCGAATGGGTTTTGGATTATTGCGGCTATACCAACGGAGACTGGAGTTCGGGCGGTGCGGGTGCGGGTGCGATACGTTCGGTAATAAGAGCACTGTACCTAAGTGCGGCGGGGGTAGTTATTCTGACTATTCAGGATCTATGCGGTTACGGACGGGATACAAGAATAAATATTCCGGGGAAAAGCGAAAATAACTGGGCGTTCAGGATCACGGAAGAACAACTTGGGACAATCGACAAGTCATGGATTATAAAGATGAACAAGACCTATAAAAGAAACATTTTATGAACAATAACGCTTTTTTGTTGCTTTTTATTATAACTATGTGTTACAATGACCGTAAAATATTTTGAGAGGAGTTCTGAATTAATGTATAAAGTTTCCCACAAAGAGTTAAAAGCATGGGTCGAGGAAGTAAAGGCGATGTGCAAACCGGACAGTGTCCATTGGTGTGACGGTTCGCAGGAGGAGTATCAGCAAATGCTCCAAGTTATGGTGGACGCAGGTTTGGGTACACCGTTAAATTCCAAGAAACGCCCCGGATGTTATTTGTTCAGAAGTCATCCGTCGGATGTTGCGAGAGTAGAAAACCGCACCTTTATTGCCTCGAAAAAAATGGAGGATGCTCCCTCGCCGGATGTTTGGGTCGAGCCGGAAGAATTGAAAGCTACAATGCGTAAATCATACGACGGTTGTATGAAAGGACGCACGATGTATGTCATCCCGTTTTCGATGGGTCCTATCGGTTCCCCGATTTCTAAAATCGGTGTAGAAATATCCGACAGTCCTTACGTTGCTTTCAACATGAAAATCATGACCCGGATCGGCGCGGCTGTTATTGATGCTCTGGGCAGCGACGGCGAATATGTACGCTGTCTGCACTCGGTTGGAAGTCCTTTGGCAGAAGGTGAAAAGGACAAAGCCTGGCCCTGTGCTCCTTCTATTGACGACAAGTACATCAGTCATTTCCCTGAAGAAAGAATGATATGGTCATACGGTTCAGGATACGGCGGAAATGCGTTGCTGGGCAAAAAATGTTTTGCACTCAGAATCGCTGCTGTACAAGCCCGGGATGAAGGATGGCTTGCTGAACATATGCTGATATTGAAACTGACCGATCCGAACGGAAAGGTTCATTATGTCTGCGGCGCGTTCCCGAGCGCTTGCGGCAAAACCAACCTT
Source organism: Oscillospiraceae bacterium (assembly GCA_009778115.1). Taxonomy (GTDB): domain Bacteria; phylum Bacillota; class Clostridia; order Oscillospirales; family Ruminococcaceae; genus WRME01. Next base: position 41,680 of record WRKL01000005.1, read on the forward strand.
GCTATGCTTGAACCGACCGTACCCGGTTGGAAGGTCGAAACTATAGGCGATGATATTGCCTGGATGAAATTCGGAAAAGACGGCAGACTCTATGCCATTAACCCCGAAGCCGGATTCTTTGGAGTTGTGCCGGGTACTTCGATGAAGTCCAACCCGAATGCTATGAAACAGATCCAGACTAATACGATTTTTACGAATGTAGGTTTAACCGATGACGGCGACGTATGGTGGGAAGGAAGCGGAATGCCTGCGCCGTCGCATCTTATTGACTGGAAAGGCAAGGACTGGACACCCGATTCGGGAGAACTGGCGGCACACGCCAACGCCCGCTTCACAACTCCGGCGGAACAATGTCCGGTCATCGCGCCGGAATGGGAAGATCCTGCCGGCGTACCCATATCAGCTATTCTCGTCGGCGGCCGCCGCAAGACCACCGTTCCTCTGGTTAACGAGAGCCGCGATTGGAACCACGGCGTATTTCTGGGTTCTATTATGGGCTCGGAAATTACCACCGCCGCTATTACCGATAATGTCGGACAAGTTCGGCGCGACCCCTTCGCAATGCTTCCTTTCTTCGGTTATAACAAAGGCGATTATCTGCAACATTGGCTGGATATCGGTAAAAATGCCGACGCTTCCAAGCTGCCGAAAATATATTTCGTTAACTGGTTCCGCAAAAATGCCGACGATAAATTTATCTGGCCCGGTTTCGGCGAAAACAGCCGTGTGCTCAAGTGGATCATCGAACGTCTTTCCGGAACCGGAAAGGCTGCCGAAACCCCGATCGGCAACCTGCCTACCGCGGATGCAATTGATCTTAATGGTCTTAATCTCAGCGCCAAAGACATGGAAGAGCTTTTGAAAATCGACAAAGACGAATGGAAAGCGGAAATTGAATCCATTCGGGAAGATTACAAAACCTACGGCACAAGGCTCCCCAAAGCGCTTGCCGACGAACTGGACAAGATGGAAAAACGCCTGAACTTATAAGAACGGCAGCGATGATCCGGTGTTTCGTACTAATCCCGGCAAGCTATGATTTCGCTTGCCGGGGTTTTGTGCGTTGACCGTTACCGGAAAGATATACCGGCGGTCATGCTGATGCATCTTTTATTATTTTTCAACTCTTGACACGGTGGGGTACACTGAAGTACAATATGTAAAGTCATATGAAGGGATGGTTTTTAATTTATGAAATGGACAGGATTAAACGATTTGCGGGAGAAGTTCCTTGCGTTTTTTGAGGGTAAGGATCATGTGCGGTTAAAAAGTTTTCCGTTAATACCTAAAAACGACAAAAGCCTGTTGCTGATAAATTCCGGTATGGCTCCGCTCAAACCGTATTTTTCAGGACAGAGTTCTCCGCCGGGCAAGCGTGCAACATCATGTCAAAAGTGTATCCGTACGCCGGATATTGACAGAGTTGGGATTTTTGCGAGGTATGGAACCTTTTTCGAAATGCTCGGGAATTTTTCGTTCGGCGGTTATTTTAAACGCGAAGCGGCGGCATGGGCGTGGGAGTTTTCGACCGTGGTTTTAGAATTACCGAAAGATAAATTGTGGATTTCGGTCTATCTCGACGATGATGAGGCTTTTGATATATGGACGAAAGAAGTCGGAGTGAAGCCGGAACGTGTGGTAAGGTTGGGCAAAGCGGATAATTTCTGGGAGCTCGGACCGGGACCGTGCGGACCGTGCAGTGAATTATATTATGACCGCGGGGAACAGAACGGCTGCGGTGAACCCGATTGCAAGGTAGGCTGTGACTGCGACAGATTTGTAGAATACTGGAACCTTGTTTTTACCCAATTTAATGTGGACGGCAACGGTAATTATGCCCCGCTTGACAAACCCAACATCGACACGGGTATGGGACTGGAGCGGCTTGCTTGTATTATGCAGGGTACAAACAGTATTTTCGAAGTAGATACGATAAAGAACGTAATAGATAAAGCGGCGGAGATTGCAAATGTAAAATACGGTGAAAACAACAAAACCGATATTTCATTACGCATAATTACTGATCATATAAGAAGCTCTGTATTCATGGTTTGCGATGGTGTTACTCCTTCCAACGAGGGACGGGGTTACGTTTTGCGGAGATTATTGCGAAGAGCGGTAAGGAACGGAAAGATTCTCGGAATCAACAGAGCGTTCATGCCGGAAATGGCGGATGGTGTGATAAATGAAAGCAAAGACGCGTATCCTGAGCTTTCGCAAAAACGTGACTATATCATCAGTGTCATTAAAGCCGAGGAAGAAAATTTTATCCGCACCTTGGACAAAGGAATGGAAATATTAAATTCTGTAATTCAAGAGTTAGGCAAAACCGGCGCAAAAGAAATACCGGGGGAGCAGGCATTCAAGCTGTATGACACCTACGGATTTCCGCTTGACCTGATAAAAGAAATTATCGCAGAACACGATATTACCGTGGATGAAAAAGGTTTCACAAATCATATGCATAAGCAACGTGAACAAGCAAGAAAAGCGCGTGAACAAGCCGGCGGTGTTTCGTGGGAAGAAACCGGCTCGGCTTTCACCGGGATCGCACCCACAGAATTTGTCGGCTACACCCAATCGAGCTGCGGTGCAACCTTGCTGGCTATTAGCAAGGACGGTGAAAATACGGATAATATCACACAAGGAGAGGAAGCAATTTTTGTTTTTGATAAAACCCCGTTATATGCTGAAAGCGGAGGACAGGAAACAGACAAGGGTTGTTTCGATTCGCAAAACACATATATTGAATTTTACAAAATAAATCCGACAACAGGTGGTCATTACGCACATTTCGGAATTGTTAAGCAAGGATCGGCGGCTGCCGGAACAAAAGGGGAATTGACTATAGATACCCCCCGGCGTAAAGCAACGGCGCGCAACCATACGGCGGCACATCTGCTGCAAAAGGCCTTGCGCGATGTTTTGGGGGATCATGTTCATCAAGCGGGGCAGCTGGTAGACGACCGAAGACTCCGCTTCGATTTTCATCATATGTCCGCGATGACGGCTGACGAGTTAAAACAAACCGCGGATAAAGTGAACAATGCTATATTGTCCGGATTACCCGTAAAGGTTTTTGAAACAAGTCTGGATTCTGCGCGAAAAATGGGCGCGATGGCGTTGTTTTCCGAAAAATATGAGGACAATGTACGGGTTGTCGATATCGACGGCTATTCTATCGAGCTTTGCGGCGGAACCCATGTGAGCAACACCTCACAAATAGGGTTGTTTGCAATATTGCGCGAAAGTTCGGTTTCTGCCGGTGTCCGCCGGATCGAAGCTGTCACGGGTGCGGGGGTGCTGGAATTGATATATTCGATGGATGTTGTTATTAACTCCGTTTGCGCTAATCTAAAACTTAAAAACAAGGAAGAACTTTCAGCAAGAACAACTCAAATTCCGGCTGAGATCAAACAACTCGAACAAAGAATCGAAAATTTAAATCAAAAAATAGCCGCTTCACACTTTGATGCGATGGCGGCGAACAGTATCGAAATAAATGGATTTATGGTCACAAGCTCTATTATGGACGGAGCGGACAAAGCTTCTCTGCGAGCGATGGGTGATAAACTCCGTGACAGTTTCCCGAACATTATTGCAGTTATAGGTTCTGTTTGCGAAGGAAAGGGGTCGCTGCTTGCGGTATGCGGCACAAAAGCCGTAGAGATGGGAGCTAAGGCCGGAAAAATAGTTGCGGAAATAGCGGAACTGACTGGCGGTAAGGGCGGCGGACGTCCGGACAGCGCAATGGCCGGTGTCGGGGAACCCGCAAAGCTTGAAAAATCACTGGAAGCATTGAACGGAATTATAGAAAAGATATAAATACAGCGGAGTATGTATTTTCGCTGAAAATCACTTCGCAGCGTATGACGTGTTCATACATCACGTTTTAATTCCCGAGGAGATCTGATCATAATAATTTCAAATCACGCAAATAAAAAGAGGGAAAGATTATAAAAATGGAAAATTGTATATTCTGTAAAATTATAAACGGAGAACTGCCCTCGGCGACGGTTTATGAGGACGAAAACACATTGGCATTCCGGGACATAAATCCTGCCGCGCCGATCCATGTTTTGGTTATTCCAAAGCAGCATATAATATCGCTGGACGACATAAATACCGAAAATAAGAAAACAGCAGCCAATTGTCTTGCGGCGATTCCTGAAATTGCAAAAAATCTGGGTTTGGTGGGCGGCTACCGTGTTATAACTAACATTGGCAAGGACGGCGGTCAGGTAGTGCCGCATTTGCATTTTCATCTTCTTGGCGGTAAAAAGTTCAAAGAAAAGATAGTCTGATAAAATCCGCATATTCCGGTTAATTTCGGTTAGTTTTATTTATAGCGCTATTATTTGAAATTAGTGTTACAAATCAAGGGTCAACGCCGGAGATAACTCATAGGATTAACCTGCCGCCCGCCCGAAATTATTTCAAAGTGCAGATGGTTGCCGGTGGAGTTTCCGGTGCTGCCTACCGAAGCGATTTTTTGTCCGCGCTCCACCCAGGTTCCGGGGCTTACAAAATTTGCGCTGTTATGAGCGTAACGGGTGCGGACACCGTTTCCATGGTCGATTACCAAGCATCTGCCGTATCCGCCGTAGACCGTAGACATTATAACTTTGCCGGGTGCTGAAGCGTAAACAGGAGTGCCGTGCGGCCGGGGAACGTCTATGGCGCGATGCCAACCGTGGTATCCCTGGGAAATAGAGCCACCGGAGGTAGGCCATCCGAAACTTATCCCCGAGAGTGATCCCGAACCCGAAGAACCGGGTATTGAATGGTTAATATCAGGCTGCCGCGTTCCCACGACGATTTTTTCGTTCACCGGCTTTTGCAGTGTGACGGTGGAAAGGATCGTCCTTTTTTCTTCCACGCCGTCGATATATTCGACTCTGGCTTTTATCCTGTTTTTACCGTTGACACCCTTTTGCACAACATTTCTTGTACCCTTTAATTTGGTAGTGTCCTGTATTTCGGTTTTGGTGTACGGTACTCTTACCCTGTATTTAATTTCTTTAACCATCTTAACCGTCAAAAACGGCTTGGAGTTTGAGGTCAGAACCTCATCACCCGGATATATAACCTTTTTATCCAAACCGGGATTAAGATGCAGCAACTCCTTAGCTGAAAGATTGTTCTTGCTTGCGATCGCATCAAAGGTGTCGCCGTCCGTGACGGTATAAACCGACCTTCCTTGAGTTTCGGAATTAAGAAGATCCGAAACCTCTTCAGGTTCAATAATACCTTCCGTGAGATATAATCCTTGTTTGGTTTCTATGCTTTGAACAAACTCCACGGTGGTGTTTTTATTCTTGCCTAAATTTTTTGCCGAAATATTATCCAGTGTTTCCCGCACAACGTTTCCGTCAGCGGTTGCGCCGTAGAATTCACCGTCTATGTAAAGTCCGTAAGCCTCTATAAAATCTTGATCCGAAACACTTATCATAGCGTTGACAAGCTGATCTTCCTCACGGAAAGTCGTATCGGATATGACCTTCATTTTAAATTTTACCGAATCGTCCAGCTCGGTGTCGCCGTCCACATATATAAGACGTTGCTTTAAGCGTTGCGCCGCCGTTTCAAAAACAGCTTCTTTTTCGATATATCCGATGTCGCTGCCGTTATAGTTAACGTTAAGAGCATAAGTGAGCCCGGCTGTATATTGTACGACTAAAATTAAACCCGTAACCGCTGCAATCGGGGCAATATAATTGAGAAAAGAAAGAAAACTGCGGTGAAGAACCCCGCTATTATGCTTTATTCCCATAAAAAACGTGACTGCAAAAGCGTGAAATCCGGTTTTATACCCCAATTCCTTATGTCTTTTAATATTTTTGCGGATAAGCTCCGCGCCGTAAACAATTCTTTGCAGCGGATGGACGATAACATCATGTTTATGTTTAATAGCTACCGCCGCCGCGTCGATATTGCGCTTGATAACAGTGAGGGGCTTTTTTGAAACCCTTTTGGTGAAAAAAGCAAACCCCAAAATACCGCGCTTTGCCAGTAAAGCAGCCTGCGCCCCCACGCGCAAGGATAGCTGATAACCGTATTTATAACAAATACGGAGAATCTTTTTCAAATATTTTAATTCAAACTCCACACCCGCACCGCGGACGTGATGTATTTCCGGCTTATCTTTTTTACCCCTGCTGACTTTTTCTTTCAAAAAATCAAACAAAAATATACGCCTCCTTTTCATAAAGATTACAAAACGGTAACAACATTATACCTAAAAGGAGACAACTTTGCAACCCCAAAAAGCAAAAAACCAATAATTATTCGCAAATGTCGTTGGACGTTCACAAATATATCAATGATATGCGCCGAATATTATGCAGGATACACCAACATATCCGTGTTGTAGTTTTGTAACACTTTACGCAGACTTTCGATTTCTTTTTTTGCGCTATCCGTGTCATGATCCAGATAATTACCGCATTCCGCTTTGCTGCTTCCCGGAATTTCGCCCTCAAACTCGCTAATAAAGTTCATGCTTTCGCGTATCAACGTCAGAGCATCTTCGTGCGGCAAATTCCGTGACAGCATATAAAATCCGGTGCGGCAGCCCATCGGTCCTATGTATACAACGTTTTTCCCAAAAGCATGATTACGCGCAAAAGTTGCAAACAAATGTTCGATTGTGTGCAGCGCGGCAGGCGACGGATAAATTCCGGAGTTGGGTCTTATCATGCGTATATCATAGGTAGTAATGTCGCCGTCCACCCTTGAAATATATACTCCCACATCAATTTTGTCGTGATCTACGGCAAAGCTAGCTATTTTTTCCATGTAAAAATATCCTCGTATAATTAAGATTTGCGGAGATTTTTTATGGACAGTTCCGCATAACTGTCACTTTGACGGTAATTTTGACGGCTTTTGCTTATTTTTGATTTCACAGCGGTTCAAAGTCGCTTGCGCCGTGTTTGCACCAAGGGCATATAATATCCGGGGGCAGCGTGTCGCCCTCATAAATATAACCGCATATTTTACAAACAAATCCTTTGACTTTTTCTTTTTGCGGCTGACGTTCGGGTTTGATATGGTCGAAATAATATTGATAGGTTACGCTGGGTTTTTTTGAAAGAATGAATGCCTGAGACACTTGTGCGATAAATACCATGTGTGTTCCGCAATCAATAGTCTGTTCCACTTTTGCGGAAATAACGCTGTTTGTGTATTCGGGGATATAACGAATACCGTTTTCCGTGCGGTTTCGGTACCCGGCGGCGCTGAATTTATCGGTATCCTTGCCGCTGCTGAATCCGAATTGCTTGAATATTTCAAAAGGCACATCCTCTGACAATACGGAAAGATTAAATTCACCGGTATCCAGAATCATGCCGCAGGTATGGTTCATTTTATTTATAGTAACAGATATTTTACACGGCGTATCCGTTACCTGTTCGGCGGTATTGATAATGCAGCCGTTATCTTTTCCGCCGGATTTTGCCGTGAGAACAAACAACCCATAAGATATGCGGAACATTGCGGACGGGTCAAAACCGGAGGGGACAGGCGTGTTTTCCGTTGTGTTCCGACCTGTTTCCATAACGGTGACCGGGAATGTCGATAAAATAGCCGCGGTCATTTCATCAAGTTCTGCCAATTTGTCTTTTTTAAGACCGGATTTAATGCTCACTATATTGTCAAGTACATTTAGGTTTTTGCAACGGGTCAGCTTTTCGCGCATAAGACCGCCGCTGGCGGCCGCCCATGATCCGTTTTCAATAAGGGCAACGGTTCGGTTTTGTATGTTGTGCGCGGTAAGGTCGTTCAACAGCGCCTCCATCGTCACAAAAATACCGGAATTATAGGTAGTGGATGCAAATATCAGGTGGCTCCATTTGAACGCCGCTGATATAATTTCCGATGCAGGTGTGACCGAAACGTCAAACATGACCGTATGGATACCTTTTTCCCGCAAACGGCAGGCAAGTATCTCCGCAGCGTTTTCCGTATTACCGTAAACCGAAGCATAAGCAATCATCGCGCCGTATTCCTCCGGTTTGTATTCGCTCCAAAGAATATATTTCCGGATAATGTCTTTTATATCTTTGCGCCAAACAAAACCGTGAAGCGGACATATCATATCAATATCCAACCCGGATGCTTTACGCAGCAGCGTTCCGGTTTGCGCGCCGTATTTGCCGACAATATTTGTATAATACCTCCGCGCCTCGTCCATGTAATCCCTTGCAAAATCCACTTCGTCCGCAAAAATCGCACCGTTTAATGCGCCGAAACTTCCGAAAGCATCAGCGGAGAAAAGAATTTTGTCCGTCGCATCATAAGTGACCATCACTTCCGGCCAGTGAACCATTGGAGCCATAATGAAATGCAGTTTATGTTTCCCCGTTTCAAGAACATCACTTTCTTTAACAATTTGAACACGGGAATCAATATCGAAATCGTGAAATTGTTTGATGAAATCCAGTGTCTTTGCGTTGCATATAACCTTTACATCCGGATATCGGTTGATTATATCCTCCAGCGCGGCGGAATGGTCGGGTTCCATATGCTGTACGATAAGGTAGTCGAGTTGCTTTCCGTCTAACGCCTGAGCGACGTTTTCAAGAAATCTTTGTTTCACCGCTTTGTCGGCGGTATCGAACAGAACGGTTTTTTCGTCTTGCAATAAGTAAGAATTATACGAAACACCGTTCGGGACGGAATAAACACCCTCAAACATTGCCAGGCGCCGGTCGTTTGCGCCGACCCATGTTAAATTGTCCGTGATTTTTTTCGTGCAGTGCATAATTTTACCTCCCGCTTAATTCTTAATTAAAAAGTGAAATCCGGCGGCGGAACGGCCTTTTCTGAGTATTCTGCCATAACTGTGTCGAAATCTTTAACAATATCTTTATCGACAAACCCTCTGTCTGCCATTCCCCCTAATATTTGCATTGTTTGGACATGATCCCGTCCCGAATGATAAGGACGTTTTTCGCTGACTGCTTGATAGATGTCCGTGCAGGCAATCAAACGATCTGAAAAATCCAATTCCTCCGCATTTTTGCCGAAGGGATACCCTGTTCCGTCGAGTTTTTCATGGTGAGAGGCTGCCCAGCGGCAAACCTCCTCAAAACCTGTAATTTCGTTAAGTAGATCATGGGTAACCTTAACATGGTTTTTGATTATTTCGAATTCCTTTTCGCTGAGTTTTCCGGGCTTGTCTAAAATAGCGTTGGGAGTAGAGAGCTTTCCGATGTCATGCAATGAAGCCGCGAGATAAACTTTTGCCCGTTTAACCGGTTCGAATCCGTAATAGCCGCCCATTAACCATACTCTGTTTGCGATTTGGACAGAGTGATTTTTGGTGAAAACCGATTTATGGTCGATGATCCGAGCGGCAAGCCCGGCAAGGCTCATGATCGATTTACTATCAATGCTCAATTCCCATGCGGGTAATATCCGCGCTGTTGTTTGGGCAATATTTTCATCCCGCAGTGACAATAATGTATCCTCGTTTAAAACCGCCAGCATAGCGTTTGCTGCGGTTGTCGTATACTTTTTGCCGGATTGCTCCGCTATTTCTTTTTGGATCGACGGGAGTTTTTCATACGGAACACGCTGTAGGTGACAATCCAAATCAAGAGTATCCGCAATAGCGATAAGCCCTGCTCCTTCGGGGAATTCGCCCTCTTTTTTTCCGAAAGAGCCTTTGCCGTCTGCCTGCTCGTGATGATACAGGATAAGACCGCTTACATCGGAATCAAAGGGAAACATTTCAATATTGCGCTGCCCGTATTCACAGTGAAGTCTTAAATTTATGTCGCTTTCCGTGTTTGCGTGTTTATACAATATATATTCAGTAAGCGCGTTGTCATGGAATAATGCGCAGGTTGTGACCGCCCTCTTTTCGTTTTCGCTCATGCCCAGTTCGTTTGCCATAAGAGCGCATAAAACCGCAATCCGTTTTCCGTGGTGGGTGCTTACGCCTAAAAATTCCGATTCCACAATATCCAGAGCGGCGGCTATTGATTGTATGAGTTCGTCCATATGGATTTTCAAACTTTACACTTCCTTACATTAAGAGCCTGTCCTCTTTTGGGGTGATTGTTTAGTTTTCCACGCCGCAGACCCTATGAGAACAGGCTTTAAGTTTTTTATTTTGAATTTAAAATGGGTTTTGATTTGTTTTTGTGCCGTTTGATTATAGGTTGCTCCAGCCAGCGTTTGAACCGGTATGTCGCGCCGTTTTCAAGTTTTAAAGGTTTCACTAATATTGTTGTAATTCCCAAAAGATTGCCGCCGATAATATCTGTGAATATTTGGTCGCCAACGATTGCCACTTGCTTTTTTGTGATGCCCAAACGCCTTTTTGCCCGCAAAATCCCGATAGGAGAAGGTTTTAATCCCATTGCGATAAAATCCAGTCCCAGCTTTTGTGCAAAGGGTTTCACTCGTGACGGATAATTATTAGAAAGAATAATAAGGGCTATTCCGTTATCCTTAAGCTTGCCGATCCACGCCGCAATACCGTCAGCCGGTTCAGGTTTCCGGTAAAGCCGCAGGGTATTGTCCGCATCCAAAATCAACGCCTTTACTCCATGCTTTTTCAAAAACTCGGGCGTTATCTCCAACACGTTATTCAAAATAAATCCAGGTAAAAACAAGGGAATCAAGGAACTCCTTTCAGCCGTTAAACTGCCAAACGCGCTATCCAAAAATTATGCACTAACTATGCACTGTAGGGACGATATAAACCGCCCCTACACGCCTTTTTATGAAAGCTAAAATAAAAAACCCCTGCCTAAAACCGCCAACGCAATCTTCGAACTGCCGGATCATATCACCGAATTACCGGAATTTCCGCTTGCGCGCTGCTTCGGACTTCTTTTTACGCTTGACCGACGGCTTCTCGTAATGCTCTCTCTTGCGGATCTCCGCAAGAGTTCCCGCCTTTGCGCAAGAACGCTTGAATCGTTTCAGAGCGCTGTCAATAGACTCGTTATCCTTAATTTTTATTTCCGACACTGCAAATCCCTCCCTTGTTCCAAGGGTTCAGGACGGATGTTCCAATGCACACGGAAATTACTCGAAAACCTCTCACTTGCATATTTAACACTTCCTGTATAATACATTATACAACACTATATCGAATGTTGTCAATACAAAAACCAACTAAAATGTTAAATATGTGTGAACGATGGATTTTATTTCCTATTTAGGATAATACTATTGTTATGTTCAAATGGATCAAAAGGATTTTAGCGATTTGTCTTGCGATCGGGATCATGAGCGTTAGCGTGAATATGTTTTTAGGGCCGCACAATATTGCCGCAGGCGGTCTTACCGGACTGTCAATTATACTTGAGCGTTTAATATTTGTGGATCGCTCGGTTATAATTATGATCGGAAATGCCGCCGTTTTGATTTGCGCGTTTGTTTTTCTTGGCAAAGAAATGTTTTTAAACACCGTTATCGGAGCGGTATTATTACCGATCGTTATAGGTTTTGTGCCGCATATAACTATTATTGAAGACGTTATGCTTTCGATGGTAATGGGAAGCGCACTGTTTGGTATAGCGGTTTCTATCCTTTATTACAACAAGGCTTCCAGCGGAGGAACAGCGATACCCCCTTTGATTTTCAAAAAATATTTTGAATTGAGCACATCGGTGGGTTTATTTGTGACCGACGGAATAGTAGTTATTTTAAGTTTGATCGTGTTTAGTGCGGAGTCTTTCTTTTATGCGGTATTTTCCATTTTCATCACTTCGGTCGTTATGCACTATATCGAATCGGGTATAAACCGGAAAAAGATGGTTTATATAATCAGCGATAGAAATGAAGCGATAAGAAATGATATAATGAATAAAGTAGGCCGCGGTGTAACTATAATACCGATTATTGGTGCATACAGGCAAAATCCTATGCAAATGCTTATGGTCACATTAAATATGAGAAATTATCAGCAGCTTTTGACAATCGTAAACAAATACGATAAAGAAGCGTTTATGATTACAGATACGGTTTCGGATGTATTCGGGCGCGGTTTTACCTACGAATCGGGAAGCGTATAAAAATGGATTTTTTTACAAGTATATTTTTTCACTACGCAGCAGGGTGTAATATATATTCCAAATCCCTCTCTTTTTAATTTTTATTATTAACGATTATTTTCTACGGTTTTTTTCATAACTATACAGGGCCGCATCAATTTCTTCTTTTTCTGTTTCGTCTTCGATAATATCGTATACACCGCCAGATGGATGGTTATAATTTTTCAATACGATATATAGTGAAATTCTATCGCTAATGTATTCGCTGCTCCCTTTTGCTAAAGCGTCAATTTTATTGTTTTGCCATACAGCACCTTTATGCTTATAAAAATAAACTTTTCTAAAATCTTCGCTGATTTCGTATTTATAAAAATAATTGGGGGCTGCTTCGACTACTTTTTTTACTTCATCTTCTACATCTTTTTTTAGCCTTTTTATCAAAGCACTTTTTTGACCGGGAAAGAAGTATACTATAGTTCGATAATTATAACCGGTTCCCCAACTAATACCACTAGTGTCCCTTTTTGCAATGTAATATTTTCTATATTGATGGAGCATACTGCTTGCGGGACCTCCACCCGACATATCCGCAGTGAAAAAAATATGATAACCAGTCGTTAGAAACGACACAATTGCGATGCTAAGGGTTGCTATTTTCAGCCATTGTATTCTTTTCGTAAAAGCGGCAAAAATAAGTACTAATAATACAGGTATACCTACAAATATTAATCCATTGATTATAAACGCTATTTCCATATGATTTTAACTCCTTTATTTAAAGTGCGAGTGAATGCCATCCGCCTGTTGATATTTATTTACATATTTAACATCTATGTTCATTAGTAAAAAGGGAACTATTTAGAGGATTTTGGAAAAGTCACCCACGATATATTGTTATTACAAAATATTGTTACCGCAAAAAAATATTGCTTTTAATTTTTTAGCGGTTTTTGCTTTCAAAAAAACCATTTATCCGATTTCGGATATCCTCACGCGTGAATCTAAATCTATCAAACCTTTCTTTTCTGTAGCAATACCAATTCTGATGTTTCCATGAAAAAAAACAGATGAAAAGTCCCATCCTTCCCAACCACCATTCTCTACTGTTTTTTGATAATTAACATCATATATTTTTTCAATTTCAGTAGCTTTTATAGATTTAACTGCACCTAGAAACAGGTCTTCTACGTTAACATGATCAATTACCAAGCATTTATGATGCTCTTTTGGTATTGGAGCTGATTTAACGATAATGTTACCTTTTTTATCAATTGGCCACTGCGTATCAGCATTTAACCAATCTTTGCTGTTGGAAAATTCCCAGGCATATTCTCCCAATCCGTGTTCAAACGTATAATTTATCCCCCCCTCTTTCGTTTCAACCTTAGTCAATCTACCTCTCTTTTTCCTTATCTGCGAAAAGGATAATCCGATATCCGATAACAAATCTTCGTTGAGTCTGGGTTTGTCCTCTTCCTCGGAACTCACAGCTTCGGAGCTGGCTTCAGAAGACAGCTCTTCTTTTGAGCTTTCCTCTGAGTTTAAAATTTCACTGCTCACTTCCTCGCTTTGCGGTTCTTCTGTTTCTGATTCTATTGATGTTCCGTTGTTTATTTCGCTGCAGACAAAAAATAGCGTTGCTGTCAGCATCAGCAATGTCAACATTAGTAATGTTAGTAATACTGCAATCTTTCTCATGGTAGCTTCCTCTCTTTCGCTG
>WRKL01000006.1 GCA_009778115.1 Oscillospiraceae bacterium
ATCGGCACTTTGCCCATTTCCGGTAAAATCACAGGCACTCAAAAAATATTGAAAATGTTCGGTTAACCCACTTTCCGGCTTCACAAATCTTTTACAATTAAAAGTCCTACAATAACTTGACACGGACTTTTAAGAAAAAAAGGGTTGACTAAACCGTATGCTTTGATGTAAAATAAGGGTATGGATATTTTAATTTCACCTTCATTACTTTCGGCGGATTTTGCGAATTTTGAACGAGAAGCGTGTAGAATGAAAAAAGCCGGCGCGGATATGCTGCATATTGATGTTATGGATGGGCATTTTGTTCCGAATTTAACGTTCGGTGCGCAGGTTGTAAGATCGATAAAAGAAAAATGCGATTTAAAGCTGGATGTGCATTTGATGATTCAGGACCCCACCCGGTTTATCGACGATTTTATAGATGCGGGCTCGGACATAATCACTATTCACTTTGAAAGCAACGGTAATGCCGCACAAATTCTCAGGAAGATACGGAGCAAGGGAATCAAAACAGGTTTTGCATTAAAACCTAATACTTCGGCGCATGAGCTTTTCATGTATCTGGATTTATTGGATGTTGCTTTGGTCATGTCGGTAGAGCCGGGATTCGGTGCGCAGACGTTTATGTCGAGCGCGTTGGAAAAGATTTTGTTTATACGCACTATAAACGAAAATATAGATATTTCAGTGGACGGGGGAATAAATCCCATAACAGCCGATATGTGCAAAAAAGCGGGAGCCAACATTTTGGTGGCGGGTTCGTATGTGTTCGGGTCAAAGGATGCCACAACCGCCATCTCCGAACTACGCGGTCAATAAAAAATCAATAATTCTTACAGCCTGTTCTTAATAAACCAATAAGATCAGGGATACTGAAAAACGACTGTCCGCGTAAATCTGACATTTTCACTTCGGAGGAGAAAGTCAGGTTTTTGGCTCCTGACTCCTAAAAGTTTAAGGCAGGGGATAATAATTAAAAAGAAAACCGCTCACCAAAAAGGAAGGATGTCGGATGTCGTAATAACATTGCTGGCAGTACTTGCGGTTGCGGTTTTTTATTATGGACCGCGTGTTTTGATCACATTGGCGGTGAGTTTGGCGACGGCATTTATCACAGAATTTATCTGCTTGCGGCTGATAGGTCAAAAAAAGCATGAGAAGTATGATTTTTCCCATATTATTACTGCATTGATCATAACGCTGCTGCTGCCGCCTGCGGTAGAATTTTGGATGCCCGCCGTGAGTGTGATCGTAGCTTTGTGTGTGGCAAAATTCCCATTTGGCGGGCTCGGCAACAACATTTTCAACCCTGCGGCGGCAGGGTTAGCGTTTGTAGGGCTGTGCTGGCCTGAATTGATTTTTAAATACTGTGCTCCGGGTACAACGCTGAGTTTGTTCAGCACGCAAATAGTCGAAAAAGCATCACCGCTGGACACCCTTGCAAAGGAGGGGACTCCGCGCATAGATTATATGGATGCGCTGCTGGGTAATTTCCCCGGAGCCGCGGGTGCGACGGCGGTTATGGTGCTGGCGGCGTGCGGAATATATTTGATTTTAAGACGGACTATTTCGATAGAAATACCGCTGACAATTTTTGCGGCATCCTCATTTTTTGCGGTTGTGCATCAACGTGTAAATACCGGTTATGCAGATTCATTAATGTATGAAACTATCGCCGGAACTTTGATATTCGGTGCGGTATTTATGGCGAATGATCCTTCCACAATACCGCACACCTCCAAAGGACGCTTGATATTCGGTGCTTTGCTGGGTGTGTTTGCTATGCTTTTCAGGTACTTCGGAGTTAACGACTTCGGTTTCCTCTATGCTCTTTTAATCGTTAACGCGCTTTCGGATTTTTGTGACAGAGCGGGTGAAAAACTCGCAAAATACATAAAACGTTATGCAGAACGGCTTTGGGGGTTTATACGCAGAAATATAAAGACGTTATTGCTGAAACTAAAAAAAGTAGTAGGAAGCTATATCGCAAACATAGTCAGAAAAGGCGGTGAACGGTAAGCATGAGCAGAAATAGACGGTCTCCGGATAAAAATAACAATAAAAAAAGAAAAAACCGCCGCAGTTTTTATCAACGGCACAAAAAGTTTCTTACACAAATTGAAGGATTGTTTTTATCGAATACCGTGTTAGAACGCGGCTTGGTTGTCGCCACCGTTATTATAAGGGGAAATTCTCTGAAAAACGCGGTGGGGTTAGGACTTGCTTTTGCGTTGCTTTCTTTCTTTACGGTATGCGTAACCTATGTAGTGCCGACGACGATTCCGAATAATTTCCGCGCCATAATAAACACGCTGGTTTCCGCCGGACTGTTTATCCCGGTTGCGATGATTACCAATTTAATAATAACCGACATTTCCGTTTCCGCCGGAATATTTTTGCCTTTGCTGATAACTAATTCGTTGATTGTGGGTTTGAGCAGTTCACGGTTTCATAAAAAGCGTTTTGTACCCATGATGGTTGACCTGATAAATCATGTACTGGGTTTTGCTGTGGTTATTTGTTTTGTGGGATTTTTGCGTGAACTTGTAGGGCGCGGAAGTGTGTGGGGAGCCGTGATTCCGAATTTTCCGACGATTCCGGCGGTTTTGCTGCCGTTTTCGGGCTTTATCATAGTAGGATTATTCGCAGCGGTTTTAAAAAAGATAAGATTCAGACTTGCCGGAGAAGGAGAAGAGAATCCGGAAAACCCGGAAAACCTGAAAAACCCGGAAAATTAAGATAATATAATAAAAAGGGTGTATACAATGGCAGATTTTATGGATTTCTTAACGAAATATATTTTTTTAGTGGCGGCGGTGGCTCTTCATGTTATAATCATTGAGAATACCATTTTCACCTGTGCACTGGGAACAAGTACCGCGCTTTTTATCATCCGTAAAAAACGCGGGGTTCTTGTCTTTGGCGCTATTCTGACGTTTATGACATTGTTTTCCTCTTTTATCGTAATAATTATAAACGCTTTATTCCCCTATTTATCCGATTATAATATTTATAGCCCCTTTATTTTTGTTTTTATTATTTCCGTTGCATATCTTTTGGTTCTTTTAGGACTAAGGTTTGTTCCGCAAAAAATAAAAAGCCGGATTATACCAATGGTGCATATGAGCGCATTTAACTGCGCTGTGCTGGGTGCGCTGCTGATCGGCGCAACCAGAGATATGAACCCGGTTGAATTTATAGGTTTGGGACTGGGGATGGGAATAGGGTTTACGCTTGCAACATTTTTGATTTCGGTTTCACATGATTATTTGTACAGCGAAAATATACCTAAAGCTTTCCGGGGCTACCCAGTTACTTTGGTGTATATTGGTATTTTGTCGTTGGCGTTTTATGGGTTTATCGCAAGCGAATTGCAATTCTAGCCCGGGAAAGGAAAAGATTCAGCATGAAAGTAAAGAAGTATCACAAAAAACTGAGTTTTAGAAAAAAAAGAGGCAGGAAAGTACTGAAAACCGTAATCTTTGCGTTAGTTGTCGGGGTATTGGTTTTTGTGGGGTATTCAGTGGGCGGTCCTCTTTTGGAATACCTGGCAGGCAACCATAAATCATCCTCTTCTTCTCATTCGAGCGCCGATACTTCGGGCGAAAACGACCGCGAAAAGGACGAAACGCCGTCAGATGACACATCATCGGATGATGGCAGAAATGATACCTTTGAAAATGCACATACCATACCCGCCGATGCGGTGTTAAGCGAACTTGCATTGAAAAATGCGTGCGAAAAAATAAAAACCGAAGGATACTCCGGCGCGGTGATTGAGCTCAAGGACGATACCGGCATTATAAAATATCAATCCCAAAACGAATTCGCCGAAAGGATCGGAGCGGCGGAACCGGATGCGCTTAACCTTGACTTGATAGCGGAAATAATTAAGGAGCAGGGATTAAAACCCATTGCGAAAATATATACCCTCAAAGATAATACCGCTCCGTTGAACAACGGGGGAATACGCAACACTTATACTGTCGGCAGCGGCAGATGGCATGATGCGGATCCCGGTACCGGGGGTAAAAAATGGCTCAATCCCTATACCGCCGATGCGCGGACATATATCGCGGATTTAACGAAAGAAATCGCCGATGCGGGTTTTTCTGCAATAATATTTGACGGTTTGGAATTTCCAAGGCATTTAAATCAGGCACAATTACACAACGATCAAAGATTATCCGAAGCCGAGGCTTTATCGCTGGTTATAGTTCAAGCGCAACAGCTTTGCGAAATTCCGGTGTTCCGTTCTTTTGATGCAAGTGAGCTGTTGCCGGAAAATGCGACAAGCTCCCGTTACGGCGGTTCTCCTTTGGAGGTTGAAGCAGAAAACACGCTTTTAAAATTGGACGGAAAAGTATTGGAACTGGATGAAGATGCTATGCTGGAATTTTTATCGAACCCTGACTTTAACGGATTCTCGATAACAACGGTGGACAATGAAGCAGGACAGCAAGCATCCGAAATTGCAAAGGGAATAGGATTTAATACTTTTATATATTATTGAGAGGGCTTGATACCGAATGAAGGAATTGAAGTTGTATGAAGAGTGGCTGGAGTATGCCGCTGAAGATGAGGACATTGTAAAGGAACTCGCGGAAATAAAAGGCAACAACGATGAAATCTATGAGCGGTTTTACCGTGAATTAGAATTCGGTACAGGCGGTATTCGCGGGATATTAGGAGCAGGACTCGCCCGTATGAATATTTATACGATCCGCAAAGCGGCGGCAGGACTTGCGGTAACCCTGAATCTGAACGATTCCGCAAGGAAAAACAAGGACGAAAATTGTGTCCGGTGCGAACGGAGTGTTGCGATAAGTTACGACAGCCGCAGGAAGTCTGAATTATTTGCGAAACAAGCTGCGATGGTTTTGGCCGCATATAACATTAAGAGCTATATTTTCCCTGAACTTATGCCCACCCCTGCGCTGTCTTTTGCCGTCCGCGCTTTGAATTGTGCGGCGGGAATAATGGTTACGGCAAGCCACAACCCTGCGAAATACAACGGGTTTAAATGTTACGGAGCAGATGGCTGTCAAATGACGGACAGCAGTGCGAACGAAGTATTGGCGAATATCAACAAGCTGGATATATTCAGGGATGTGAAAGTTTCAGGCTTGAACGATGCGCTGAACGCAGGTTGGATAGAATATATCGGAAATGATGTAATTAACGATTATTACACAAATGTAAAAGCTCAGTCCGTAAGCCCGGAAATCATAGCAAATACCGACTTGAAAGTGGTGTTTTCACCGTTAAACGGAGCGGGGAACAAGTCTGTGCGAAATGTACTCGGGCAAATGGGGCTGAAAAATCTCAGCGTTGTTAAACAGCACGAAAACCCCGACCCGGATTTCACTACCTGTCCTTATCCAAACCCGGAGATAAAGGAAGCCCTGGCGATACCGTTAGCCGAATGCGAAACTGTCGCTGCTGATCTGCTTTTGGCGACCGATCCGGACTGTGACAGAGTGGGAACCGCGGTACGGCTTGACAGCGGAGAATACAAATTGCTGACGGGTAACGAAATCGGAGCGCTGCTGCTAAATTATATATGTGAGCGCAGAACCGAAAACGGTACGATGCCAAAGGATCCAATCGCAATTAAAACGATAGTGACTACTAACCTTATCAAGGACATCGCAAAAATTTATGGTGTTCAGGTTATTGACTTATTAACGGGGTTCAAGTATATCGGAGAAATGATCGGAAAGCTGGAAGAGAAGAATGAAGAGGATCGCTATATCTTCGGAGTTGAGGAGAGTTACGGCTACTTAGTGGGAACTTATGCACGCGACAAGGATGCGGTAGTAGCCTCGATGCTTATTGTAGAAATGGCGGCGTATTACCGGGAATCCGGTGTTTCCCTGCCGCAAAAGCTCGAGAGCTTATATGCTCGGCATGGCCGTTATTTCCACACACAGAGCAATTTTATGTTTGAGGGCGCACGGGGAATGCAAAAAATGTCAGAAATTATGAATTCGCTGCGAGCTTCGCCGCCGGGTTCTATAGGCGGATTGAAAGTTTTGTCGCGTGAAGATTATTTGATTCAACGGCGGATAGGTATTGATAGCCCGAATGAGGAGAAATTAACCCTCCCGAAATCCGATGTGCTGGTTTATAAGCTGGAAAACAACTGTGAGGTCGCTGTCCGCCCGTCCGGAACCGAACCTAAAATAAAGGCGTATTATACTGCGATTGCCCCTAGCCTGAAAGAAGCGGAAAAGGTCGAGGGAAGAATGAAAGAAAGTTTCAGTAAAATCGTACTCGCTTAAAAACATATCCGGGAATTCGGGAATTCGGGCAACTAAGGTAATTAAGGTAGAAATCTTCAAATTATGCGGATATTTTTAAAAAGATATTGCTTTTTCTATTATGAAGTGTTATCATTAGTGGGACATTGTAATTAAATTAACTCAGAGTATTATTTTACCTAAAAATCAGGGGGATATAACAACATATGGTTACAGCAGGCGATTTCAGAAACGGAATGACCTTTGAAATGGACGGAAACGTTTTGCAGGTTGTGGAATTCCAACACGTTAAACCGGGCAAAGGAGCGGCGTTTGTCCGTGCTAAAGTAAAAAATGTGATTAACGGCACGGTGGTTGAACGCACTTTCAATCCCAGTGAAAAATTTGAGAGCGCTTTTGTGGAGCGCCGTGAAATGCAGTATAGCTATCAGGACGGGGATTTATACTACTTTATGGATGCTGAAACCTACGAGCAGATTCCGATAGATAAAAGCATACTGACAGACGGATTCCGGTTTGTAAAAGAAAACACCGAAGTCAAGGTGCTGTCCTATAAAGGGAATGTATTCGGAGTGGAGGCACCTAACTTTGCTGAATTGACCGTTACCGAAACTGCGCCCGGATTCAAAGGCGACACCGCTACCAACACTACAAAACCTGCTTTGCTCGAAACTAACACCGAAATAAAAGTGCCGTTGTTTATCGAAACCGGCGACAGGATACGGGTGGATACCCGAACCGGCGAATACATGGAGAGAGCAAAATAACGAAAGGGATTCGACATGGGCGGAATGTTTGTTTTCAAAAAATTATCCGGGAAAATAACCTTCATCATCGGAGTAACCGTGGTTATTGTTGCAGGTATGATAGCGGTGTATATGCAGAGCCGCATTATAACCGAAATCGGCAGATATGCGAAAACGGAACTTCAATTGCAATCCCGTGAAATATCAGAGAAATCCGCCCTCGCATTTGTTGATGCGATTTATAAAGTAGAAGGATTGAGAAATTTAGCGGAAACATCAATTGATGTGAGGGAATACAAAAACAACGCGGCAAGATATATAACCGGTTATTTGAATGAAAACATAGGTAGCTTTATCCACGGTATGCTGAACAATTCCGAATACTTATCGGCCGCGTATCTTTCATTTCATCCTGATTTGTCGGGCGCGCCTTATGTAGGCGAAATTTTTTACACTAAAACCGGAAATGTGATCACATATATGAATGATCCGCTCCCCTATGAGGACTTTCAGGAATCGGATCCGGATATGCAGTGGTTCTACGGAGCGTATAATTCCGGCGACCCGTACTGGACTCAGGTGTATACGGATGAAACGGGGATAATTATGATTAGTTATGTAGTTCCTGTTATTATCGGCGGAGAAAAAGTGGGCGTTGCCGGAGCGGATATACCGATTGACCATATTGAAGATTTGTTAAAAAATGTAAAAGTGTATGATACCGGAGTTGTTTTGCTTGAGGATGGTTTTGGTGATTTTATTGAAACTAACGCAATAACCGAACAGCTTGAAGCGGGCGAAAAAGAAAAATTATCGCGCGCCGCCCGGGAAAGTTCCGGGGAAGTTTTTGAAATGAAACTGGGTAAAAAAACATATATGATCGCTGCGGCCCCGTTGTCCGGTTTAAGCGGCGGTATGATTTATGCGGCGGCTCCGAAGAATGAAGTCAACGCCGAAGTTACGTCGTCGCTCATCAGGTTTGCGGTCATCTTTATCGTTTGTTTTATCCTTGTTATATTAATTTCTTACAAAATAGCGAAACCCATTGCCAAGCCGCTGACTGCGCTTTCCTCTTTTTTGAAAAGGGCGGCATCTACCGGCGATCTTGTATTGCAGCCCGAAGACAGCCAGGCTATTGATAAGTATTCCCGGCTTAAAGATGAAACCGGGCAGGTGATGGAGGATGCTGCGGCGTTTGTCCGGCATATTGCGGAAATTGCCGAGGCGTTGGAGGTTATAGCGGCCGGCGATCTGACCCATGAAATGATGACACAATCTGATAAAGACACAATGGGAGTTGCGCTTGCGCATTTATTTGAAAACCTCAATAATATATTCGGAGAAATCAAGGCTGCAACCAATCAGGTAGCGGCGGGTTCCAAACAAATTGCCGACGGTTCGCAATCACTCGCACAGGGGACGACCCAACAAGCCGCCGCTGTGGAGCAGCTTTCTTCATCCATTGCTCATATAGCCCAAAAAACAAAAGACAATGCTGAAATGGCCGCGCGTGCCGCCGATTTTGCTGACAGCATCAAAGACAGCGCAGAAAAAGGAAGCCGCCGGATGGATGATATGATGGAAGCGGTAAAGGACATCAATCAGGCCAGTCAGAATATCGAAAAAGTCATTAAGGTTATTGACGATATAGCGTTTCAAACAAATATCCTGGCACTGAACGCCGCTGTGGAAGCGGCACGGGCAGGACAGCACGGAAAAGGATTTGCGGTAGTAGCGGAGGAAGTTCGCAACCTGGCTTCCAAAAGCGCGGAAGCGGCCAAGGATACAGGCAGCTTGATTACAAACTCCATAGAAAAAGCGGATCTGGGTGCCCGTATATCAGGTGAAACAGCCGAAAGTCTTGAAGAAATAGTATCCGGCATCAACGAGAGCGGTCAAATCGTAGCACAGATTGCGAAATCCTCCGAAGAACAGTCTGCGGAAATCGCACAAATCAACACCGGCATTGATCAAGTAGCGAAAGTGATCCAGCAAAATTCAGCGACAGCTCAGCAGAGTGCCGCAGCATCCGAGGAAATGAGCGGACAGTCCGGAGTGTTAGAAGACTTGATCATGCAGTTTAAGCTGAAAGATGTCAAGCCGAAAAATATAGAATAATGATTTTAAAAAGAAAGACAGGGAAAAAATGAAAAAAATCACGTTATTGGTTTGTATAGTTATGATAGGGTTGTTCGCATCCACAGGGTGTATCGCTCAAAATACGCAGGCATCCGTGTATAAAATATATAACGAATTTGCGCAGAGCATGAATGATGCAAAAACTTCGGATACGGAATTGGACCTGAAAATCAACATGGATGAAGGCGAAAATAACCTTGAGATAGCAACGACGGGAAACATAAAAATTGATATAAGAAACGAGCAAAATATAAAAATGCTGATGGACATGAACTTTAAAACGATAAACATGGATATGTCTATGAAGATGTACTTTGAAGACGGTTACGCTTATGTTGACTACAGCGGGCAAAAGTTCAAAAGCGAAATGCCTTTAGATGCCGCAATGCAGCAAATAAAAGCGAACACCGAAGTTATCATGTTCCCCGAAACGGCTGTTAAAGACTTTGAAACATCTAAAATTGACGGGATAACAAAACATTCCTTTACCCTTGAAGCAAATGCGATAAGAGATGCCCTGAAAAGCACTTTGGATAATATTCAAATGCAGGTAGGGCAGACATTAGACGATTCCAATGTAGAAATGGGCGATATGATCTGTGAAATAGAAATGGGTAAAAACGGTAAAGTTTCGAATTATCGTTCGGTGTTCAAGCTGAGCGTACAGGCTGAGGAGCAAAATATAAAAATGGATAATGACATAAAAATAAAGATTAATTCTATCGGCGGCGACATTATCATTGACCCGCCCGCTGATTTGGATCAATACCAGCAGCAGGGAACTATGTAACCGGATCCGGATCAATTCGAGCCGGACTTACGGGTTGCTTTAGGTTCAGTGAAAATAAGTTTTCAAATATAAGCACGGATAAACGCAAATAAATAAAGGCAATAAAATTGAAAGGAATGGGTGTGGGTATGAAAAGAACTTCGTTGCGGATAATATTGTTATCAGCGATATTAGTATTGTCCGGCTGTGTGCCTGCGAATCAAACCGCGGCATATAAAGTCCACGACACGGTATCTCAGACAAGAGAAAATGCAAAATCCTTTGATATTGACGTGGAGTTGATGTTAAGGGTAAACGATGAAGAAGAAGATCGGATGACCGGAAACATAAAACATACTGAGGGAGAAGACGGAGGCATACGGATGGTTTCGCTTCTTGATTACTCGGCGACCGGTGAAAAAATAAATTTATACTTTAAAGATGATATACTTTATTCCGATTATGATGACGGCGATGGTGAGGAAATACAAAAATTCAGGGAAGAAGCCGAATTCGATTGGATATATCCGATGTATGGATTTACCATAAACTTTTTGAAGTTCGATAAAAACGATATCGAGGAAGCGCAGGCTGAGAAAACCGATGAAACGAACAAGTACACGATAAAATTTAAAAGCGGCAGTGTTGAAAAAATCTTAAAAGCGGCGTACAGCGAAGTTTTGGCTCCCGCTTCCGAAAGCGACGAAGAATACAGTGTGGTTTCAGGAAGTGTTCAGCTTGAAATGGAAACGGACAAACAGGATGTTTTGAAATCTTACCGTGTGCAGTTTGAATGTGAAGTGGAAGAGCGGTTTGATTCTGAAGATGAAACCGACGACGAAGCCATCGAAGGTGAAGATGAAGGCGAAGGCGAAGAAGAAAACGAAGATGAGGAAGAAACGGAAGCGGGCGAAACCGGAGAGGAAACCATAACAACAAAAATCGCGTATGACATAACAATACGAATCAATTCATACGATAATATCAGAGATCTTGAGTCGGAATTTCCACCGGATCTGGAAAAATACGAGGATCCGCCGGAATTTGATTTAGGAGATATTAATTTTGATGAACTGTTTGGGCCTGAGGAAGAATAGTGAATCAATAACAATAAATATAAAGAAAAAGGGAGAAACAAGAATGATTATTAAGGAAAAAGCTGCTTATTTGCAAGGTTTACTGGACGGAATGAAAATTGATGAAAATTCCGATCAGGGGAAGATTTTCCGCGCGATAGCGGATATGATCAATGTTGTCGGGGACGAAGTGGAGGAAATGCAGTTACAGCTCGATGATCTTTACGATGCGGTAAATGACCTTGAGGATGAGGTTGAAGAATTGCAAGACGATCAAGACGACGATTATTATGATTATCAGCTAACCTGTCCTAATTGCGGTGAGGACATCAGTGCGGAAGACGATGACGCGGAAGACATGGCTTGTCCCGGCTGCGGTGCAATTTTAGAATTCGGCTTCGATGATGATGACGATGATTTTGAAGACGACGACGACGAAGACGATGATGATGAAGAAAAAAAATAAATCGTTATTTTTTGCAAATTGAATATTTGTTTCGGGGCGGTAATGAACATTGCTCTAGTCCGCGAAGTCCGACAGTCGTATCCGAAGCGCACAATAAGCGTTTGGTTTTCGGTTTCGGATTGATTCGGTGAGATTCCGGAACCGACGGTTAAAGTCCGGATGGGAGAAACGGTCACCTACATAAGTTTAGTGTGTTTTCGCCCCTGTATGATTTTTTACAGGGGCGAATTAGCGAAAAAAACACAATTGATTTTTCGCCAAATAAGGCAATTTTGACGAGAATATCATAGATATTTAAGGATAAATTAACGCCGTGTGACCGTGTGACGGGAAGTTTTCCGTTCATACGTTGCGAAATGATTTTCGGGGAGGTCTATTGCGTTTGAAATTTGAAAGCTTCTTTATTTCAAATGGGTTGTGGCCGATTTATAGAAACAGAAAGGGATAATTATTTATTATGGAAAATTTAACAAAAAAAATAGCGGTTGTCGGTGTAATGGCGGCATTTTCCTCGGTGCTTATGGTTTTAGAATTTTCTTTGCCGATATTTCCGCGCTTTCTGGAGTTTAACTTTTCGGATTTGCCTGCCCTTATCATCGCGTTTATCTACGGACCCATCCCGGCAGCGGCGATACAGCTTATAAAGTGTTCGATTCATCTTTTTTTCACGGAAACCGCTGGAATAGGGGAATTATCAAACTTTTTGATTGGAGCGGTATGGGTAGTTTCCGCGGGATTAATTTATATGATGCGGCGCGACAAAACAGGCATATTACTCGGGCTTGCCGGCGGATCGTTGTTTATGGCGGTAACAGGCATATTCACTAACTATTTTATCATACTGCCCTTTTATGAAAACGTAGTAGAAATGCCTATGACGGCTATAATTAATATGTGTTCTTTGATCATTCCGTTTGTAAGCACAAAATGGGATGTAGTATTAATAAGCATTCTTCCTTTCAATATTTTAAAAGGAATTGTAATATCGTTGATAACATTTATTGTTTATAAGAAAATCGGCCATGTATTAGAAAAATATAACTTAAAATAGCTTAAAATAAGCAATGTGTACGAAAGCGCAATAATAGAACTCCTCGAGAATTAAAACGTGATGTATGAACGCAGAGCATAGAGCATAACGTTGTGAAGTGATTTTCGGGGAGGTCTAACAATTTTTTATTGGATGTGGTAAAAATTAAAATAACTCGTGTTGAAAGTAAAGCGGTTGGTTTTTTTCAAAAGAATGCGGATTTAGCGTTTTTCCTGATCATTACCGTTGCCGCACTTGCGATAAGAGCCTGTTTTATCTACTACGAAAGCGAAGATTACAGTAAATTTTTGGAGCCTTGGG
This sequence comes from Oscillospiraceae bacterium, assembly GCA_009778115.1. Lineage (GTDB taxonomy): Bacteria > Bacillota > Clostridia > Oscillospirales > Ruminococcaceae > WRME01. The sequence continues at coordinate 12,811 of WRKL01000006.1, forward strand.
TAGAACTAATAAAAGAGCATGGCGGATTTGCTTCGCTGGGTGTACAGATAACGGATTACAACATACCGTATACTTTATATTTGACAATTATTTCCTATCTTCCCGTATCTCCGTTATGGGGGATAAAGGTGCTTTCGATAGTTTTCGACTTTGTTTTAGCGGGCGGCTGTGTTCTTATTGTCTGCTTTTTCTTTAAAAAGAGCAGCAATAAAATCATTTATGCCGCTCTTTCATTCGCTGTAATTTTGTTGCTGCCGGTTGTTATTATGAATTCCGCCGCTTGGGCTCAGTGCGATTCGATATATACTGCTTTTATAATTCTTACCCTATATTGTCTGCTAAAAGAAAAATATACTTTAAGCTTTGTTTTTTTTGCCGCCGCAATTTGTTTTAAGCTACAAGCGGTGTTTTTCTTTCCCGTATTCGTGATTTTATATCTGACCGGCAGAAAATTTTCACTGATGAATCTTTTGATTATCCCGGCTATACTTGCGGCGGCAGGATTGCCTGCTGCCCTGGCGGGAAGATCTGTAGCAAGTATTGCCGGCATCTATATCAATCAAACAGCTACATACAATCATCTGACAATGAATTATGCCAATATCTACAACTTTTTGCCCGAATTATATGACCTGCTAAAGCCGGTCGGAATCATGTTCACCTTTGTGTTGCTGGGAGTCATGACTTATTATCTTGTACGGAAAAAATATACGCCTCAAAACGTATCGCTTGTGGGTATCTCGCTTTGGGTTGTTTTTACCTGTGTTTTGTTTTTGCCAAAAATACACGATAGACATGCGTACATGGCAGATATACTGAGCGTACTATACTTTATAACAAGGAGAGAAAAAATCCTTATTCCCATCGGAATAAATTTTGTTTCTATATGTTCGTACTTTCCATATTTGTTTGGATATTCGGCGGTGGATTTCAAAATATTGACGGCGATCAACGTTTTTGTTTACATTTATTTCACATATGAGCTTATAAAAACCCTGCGAACCGAAAACAACCAAATGAACCCGCCAACCGCGGAATCAATTGGCGTTTTTTAACATTAATGTAATGAAAAACAACATTATTATGATTTTTGTGCAGTGCAAGTATACAAAGAGTAACAACTTGTAAAATAACCTAATTGAATTGATTTCAATTTATAAGATAAGCAATTTCGCAGGTTTTCAACGTTTTCAACATAGTTTTCAACAATAAGACCCGCGAGCTTTCGTTTTATGAAAAATTATATTTAACACCTTGTATAAAAAACCTATTTATGTCAATCCTGATAGAAAAAGGAATTGGCTAAAATGATAAAAGGTGTGAACAAAAAAATCATCGAAATATCCAATACGGGTAACGGAACTTTTGAAAAGGCGATTTTGATCGTCAATCCGGAAAGCGGCGGAATCGGTATGAACGAAATAAACCGCCGCGCTAATAATTACATTTCAAGTTTCGGATTGAAATCCGGGTCAGATAAAAAACCCGGAGCATTGCTCGTGTTGTTAATTTCCGTAGCATCTATGATGCTGGGTGTGATAGCCGGGATTCTGATGAATGTTTATTTTGGGTAAGATGTTTATTTTGGGTAATAAGAAAAAGAGAAAAGAAATGACCTCGTTGAATGTGAGTTCCGGTTACATCGCTCTTATTCTCCGGGTTCAAGCAGTTCATACTAATCCCACATTAAAATCATCGTTTCAAACTTCGTTCGTTATTCGTTTTTCTTAAAAAACTACTCACTCGTTTTCAACGGTTTTTAAAATGGGATTAGTATCAGGCAGTATATTATTGCTTTCCGCCGTTTTTCTCCGCTGTTTGATTTATCCTGATTGTCACCGAAAGAATTCGGTGTTCTTCCATCTTGTCCACTTTCAAGGACAAATCCTCAAAGTCAAAACCGTCCCCCTCCAGAGGAATTTTTTCAAACACATCCAAAACCCACGCTCCGATGGTTTGATCCTCCAGCTGAACGGTCGGCGAATATTTCAAATATTCAAAAGCATCGTCCAGTTTCATGTCGCCGTGTACCCAATAGCTGCCGTTGTCGAGAATTTTTATGTCCTGATGAATTTCGTCATCCTCGTCGTAAATTTCGCCTACAAGTTCCTCGAGTACATCCTCGAGCGTGACAAGCCCGTCAATTCCGCCGTGCTGATCCGCAACAAGTGCCATATGTGTTTTTTTGCGCTGGAAATCTTTGAGAAGCTCGGAAATTTTTGCGGCGGGAGGCACAAAATGGGGGGAAGCCATAATTTCCCGGATGGTATAAATATTCCCGTTAAGATAATTTGCGAAGAAATCGTTTTGATACAAAATCCCGATAATATTATCCTTGCTTTGTTCATAAACCGGAATTCTTGTATAACGTTCGCCGAGAAAAACATCCTTTATGTTATCCGCAGTTTCATCAACGGATATCGAAACAATATCTACCCTCGGCGTGATTATGTCACTTACGGTAGTTTCGTCAAAATCCAGCGCGGACTGCACAAGTTCGCTTTCCTGCTTTTCAAGCACGCCCTCTTCTTTTATTTCTTTTATTATTACTTTTAGCTCTTCTTCGGTGATCGAAGGCCTGTTCCGGGATGGGTCTTCTTTATTTTTGCCGTGCGGTGATCTTTGGATTTTCACAAAAAACCATGAAACCGGAGTGAGGGCAATAATAAAAAAACGCAAAAATGCGGTAGCGGCGAGTGCTGTTTTTTCGGCATGATTTTTTGCATAGTTTTTCGGGAGCACTTCGCCGAATGTTAACAAAACAAAGGTGATAACAACGGTAGAAATCAAGGCGCCGTTTTCCATAGGCATGGAAATAAAAAGCATAGCTGATAATGTTGCCGCGCTAAGATTGACTATGTTGTTGCAAATGAGTACGGTGGCAAGCAGCAACTGAAAATTTTCCGCAACTTTTTGTGTTGCCGCCGCAGTTTTGTTCCCCTTTTTTGCAAGATTTTTTATACGGATATGATTCAGGCTGGCAAAAGCTGTTTCGGATGCAGAAAAAAATGCCGACAGCAATACAAGTGCGATGAGAATCAGCCAATTCCATATATTTGTGTAAAACATAGAATATGCCATACACCAAATTTGCGTAAAAGCCTAAGCCTTATAAAATTGCAAGACAGACTTAGTGCGCGCCGACTTGGTTCCTTTCTTGAGTGTTTTTCTGTTTTTGTAATACCGGATAAGCCGCCGATTGGGAGCTGACGGCTTATCCGGTATTAAGTATAACATATACGCGAAAAAAGTAAACATATTTTTACGCGATAAAGACATCTTGAAAACATATATTCGTTTATAATTTTATTGATTTCAAATTTCTAAAATTTATCATCGGGTATGCCGCCTGCATATAATAACAATAGTCTCATAACTTTATTTTTGACTATTCATGAAAGTGAGTATTTATGTTTTGTATTTTTTGTAAAAGAGATCGTGAGTCGGAAGAGCAGCGGGAGCGGGACAAAACTCTATCCGAACAAAGAAAAAACCGCCGCAGGCACACGGCGGAAATGATAGCGGCGGCAGGCTTGATTGGCGTACTGTACCCAAATATCAATCGCCGTGATCGTTGTGAACCCGAAGAACACGATGTGAATTTAAAACTTAATTTGAGCAAATCAACGAGAACCCATAGAGCCCATAGAGCCCATAAAACCCATAAAAACGACAAAAAGTTTTGGCCGGAATTCAGCCGCCCCCGCAGATTTTAACCTTAACATCCCGCCCTGATAACCGAACATCCGAGTATCCTAATATCCGAATATCCTAATATTAGGGGTGTTAAGGTGTTAAATTGTTTTTATATCACAGACCCTTTGGTAATAAATATTGGATAGTTTTCTGAGCCCAGCATCGGATGTCCCGCTGTTATAACAACGTTTTTGTCTGCGATAACATACGCTAATGTGCTGTCCCGGACGGCTGTATTCTGCATTATTATGGAATTTTTCACGACGGCTCCTTTTTCAATCTTAACGCCTCTGAACAGAATCGAGTCCTCGACATGACCGTCTATTATGCAGCCGTCGGTGATCATCGAATTTTTTACGCTGGCACCAAGTCCGTATTTAGCGGGGGCTTCGTCGCGTACCTTTGCATAAATCGACCTTTCACGCGGGAAAAGTTCATTGCGAATGCCGTAATCGAGCAAAGACATATTTGTTTCGTAATATTGCCGCATCGAATTGATCTGCATCATGAGACCGTTGTACCTGTATGTGCGTATGTTATATTCACCACAACGGTTTTGCAAAAAGTCCCGATCAAAGCTGTATAAGCCTTTGCTGTGGAATTCATCTATAATTTTCAAGATAAATTCGCGCCCCACGATGGCTATTTCCGAACTTATATTAAACTCTCCGTTAAGTTTTGCTTCACACATAACGCCGGTTACGCGCCCTGAACCGTCAATATCAATAACCGAACACCCCTCGGATACATCGTTGTCTACATGACGTTTGGTATACATCAGGGTAACATCAGCTCCGCTGGACATATGTGCATCTATGAAAGGGCGATAATCTAAATTAGCGACAGTGTTGCAATCAGAAAATAATATATATTTAGCATCTGATGCGGCGATAAAACTGCGTGCTCCGCCCAAGGCCTCGATTTTGCCGCGGTATAATCCGTGGTTCGAATGACCGAACGGCGGCAGGATATACAAACCGTCTTTTTTGCGTGACAAGTCCCATTCACGACCGGAACCCAAATGATTCATAAGGGATTGATAATTAGATTTTGTTATCAAGCCTACCTGATAAATACCGGAATTGACCATGCAGGATAACGGAAAATCAATAAGCCTGTATTTTCCGCCGAAAGGAACCGAACCCATTGTGCGTACTTTTGTCAGCTCGCTTATCCTCGTGTCATGCATATTCGCGAAAATTATTCCTAATATCTTTTTGTTTTGCTGCATCATCTGTACTCACCTCACTGTTTATTATTTCGGATACTAATCCCAATCTAAGAAACGTTTGATGTATTTCCAATTTAAATTAGTATGAGGAGTCGATTTGCGCCTTTTATATTATTTGTTTGGGTTTAACGGTTTCACCTGCTGCGATGGAAACACCCGGTCCTATTACCGCGATACCCCAGGAATCGAGATTTTCGGTCATTTCAGGACGCGCTCCTATCAACGCATTTTCGCCGATCACGGTATTTTCTCCTATTATTGCGTATTCGATAATCGCACCGGGTTCGACCCTAGCGCCCGACATCAGGATAGTATCGTGTACTTTGGCGTTTTTTCCTACGGTTACGCCGGCGAACAGTACCGATGAATCCACCTCGCCCTCAACGACACATCCTTCCGTTATCATGGAGTTCTCCGCTTTTGCGCCGTTTGCGATAAAATGCGGCGGAAGCGCGGGATCCCGTGAATAAATTTTCCATGAAGGGTCGTATATATCCAAAGGGATTTTGGGATTAAGCAGATCCATGTTCGCATCCCACAAGCTGTCTAATGTGCCGACATCCTTCCAATAGCCGTCAAAGTTGTATGCGTACAGCCTTTCTCCGGCTTCAAGCATCGCAGGGATTATATCTTTTCCGAAATCGTTGGAGCTGTTTGGGTTTTGCGCATCCTTGCCAAGGTATTCGAAAAGCGTGCTTATGTTGAAAATATATACTCCCATTGAAGCGAGGTTACTTTTCGGATTTTCAGGCTTTTCTTCGAAATCATAAATCAAACCGTCTTCACGGGTGTTCATGATACCAAATCGCGAAGCTTCGTCATGCGGTACTTCCAAAACGGCGATTGTCGTCTGCGCCTCTTTTTCTTTGTGGAAATCCAGCATTTTATCATAATTCATTTTATATATATGATCCCCGGATAAAATAATTACATATTCCGGGCGATACCGCTGAATAAAAGACAGATTCTGGTAAATGGCATTTGCCGTTCCTTTATACCACGATGCGCCTTCAGCGGTTTGAAAAGGAGGTAAAATGTGAACACCGCCGTGCATTCGATCCAGATCCCAGGGTTGACCGTTGCCGATATATTCAGTCAGTTCCAATGGTTGGTACTGCGTTAAAACTCCCACCGTATCAATGTTTGAGTTCACGCAGTTTGAAAGAGGAAAATCTATAATACGATATTTCCCACCGTACGGAACAGCCGGCTTTGCGACATTTTCGGTAAGCACATATAAACGGCTGCCCTGTCCGCCTGCAAGCAGCATCGCCACACATTCTTTTTTCATATACATAATGCTTATTCCCTCTTTCTTTAGTTTGAATATTTTTTCCGGAAACAGGATCCCCCTGTGCCTGTATATATTAGACCTCCTCGAAAACCACTTCGCGACGTATGAACGGAAGATTTCCCGTCACACGGTGTTAATTTATCCTCAAATATTAATGATATTCTCGTCAAAATTGCCTTGTTTGACGAAAAATCATCTGTGTTCATACATCACGTTTTAATTTCCGAGGAGGTCTATTATTTTTTCGTCTTTTTCTTAGCGGTGTTCAGATAATTCAAATAAACGGTGGCCATAGGAGGAATATCAACGACGAGCGATTTTTCCTGCCCGTGTGAAAGAACGCTTTCGGTCTTGTAAGTTGCCGACATCGAAAAACTGCCGTCTCCGCCGAAATCCACATCGTCCGAATTCAAAAGCAATTTGTATGTTCCGGCACCGCGAACCCCGAACCGGTAGCTCTTTCGCGGAACCGGCGAGAAATTACATATAACTATAATTTTGTTGCCGGCCTTGTCGGTGCGGTCAAAAATTATAATATTTTGATTCCGATCGTCACATACCAGCCAAGAAAAACCATCCCAGCTGCAATCTATTTCCCAAAGCGGTTTGCGCTTGAGATAAATATTATTGAGAGTTTCGACATAATGCTTCAATTTTATATGTTTTTCGATTCCCAGCAACGACCAATCAAGTTCCTGCGAAAAATTCCATTCGATGAATTGACCGAACTCCTGTCCCATAAAGATCAGCTTTTTCCCCGGATGCGCCATTTTATAGCCAAAGAAAGCTCGCAGATTTGCGAATTTTTGGTCGTATTCGCCCGGCATTTTGTTCACAAGCGAACCTTTGCCGTGTACAACTTCGTCATGAGAAACAGGCAAAACAAAATTTTCACTAAAAGAATAAAAGAAAGAAAAGGTTATCTTATCATGGTTGCCGGCACGATAAATCGGATCTGCCATCATATACTCAAGCATATCGTTCATCCAACCCATATTCCACTTAAAATTGAAACCCAACCCGCCTTTGTCCGTAGGCATAGTCACTAAAGGCCACGCTGTGGATTCTTCCGCTATCATCAAAGCATCCGGGATCTGAGCGAAAACCGCTTCGTTCAATTTTTTGATAAAAGCGATAGCCTCCAGATTTTCGTTGCCGCCGTTTGCGTTGGGAACCCACTGCCAATACTCACGCGAATAATCCAAATAAAGCATAGATGCTACAGCATCAATACGCAAGCCGTCGATATGATATTCTTTTAGCCAGAACAGCGCGGAGGATATGAGAAAGGACATAACCTCGGGTTTGCCGTAATCAAAAATCCGGGTTCCCCAATCGGAATGCTCCATTTTGGACGGGTCGGAATATTCATAACAACACCCGCCGTCAAATTCGTAAAGACCGTGAGCATCCTTGGGAAAATGAGCAGGAACCCAGTCTAAAATTATACCGATTCCGGCATTGTGGCACTTATCCACCAGCTTTTTGAAGTTGTCAGGTGTGCCGTAGCGTGAGGTGGGAGCGAAAAAACCCGTTACCTGATAACCCCATGAAGCATCGTAGGGATATTCGGTAATCGGCATAAATTCCAAATGGGTGTATCCCATGTTTTTGACATAGGGTATGATTTCATCGGCAAAAGTTTCATAATTAAAAGTGTTATCGTCCGCGAATCTGCGCCACGAACCCAAATGAACTTCGTATATATTCATTGGGCTGTTATACATATCTTTATTTATGTTTGCTTTGTACCATTCTTCGTCGCTCCATTTGAACTTTTTCAACGGATAATACTTGGATGCTGTTCCCGGCCGTGTTTCAAAGTGTGTTCCATACGGGTCGGATTTCAGCCTTAGCTGACCGTCCGAACCGACGATTGCAAACTTGTAGCAATCATATAATTTAATTCCGCTAACGGCGCATTCCCATACTCCGTGATTCAACGGCGATGCGGGATTAGCTTTTTCATCCCATTCGTTGAAATCCCCAACCACGCTGACAGACAAGGCGTTCGGCGCCCATACCCTAAAAACTATACCTCTTCCTCTGACAGGATGCGCTCCGAAAAAAGAATGCGCATCATAACATTCTCCCCTGCTGAAAGAGTACAGCATACGTTCGGTTTTTGTTTTTAATTTTTCTGGCATAATAACCATCCTTACTATATACGATCACTATCCGGCAATTATCTATGTTTGTAATACTAATACGAAATTCGCCGTCCGGTTATGCTTGTTTTGCTGCCGAAGTGAACGTTTTGAAACTGCCGCTTATTAATAAAATACTGTATAGATTATTTTACCAAATTTATATACTAAAATCAATACACTATTCGTTCAAATTATGAAAATAAAATTTGTGCACATTGCACAAATGCATTGGGTTTGAAGATTATTTCATTTAATATTATGTGAAATACAAGTATTAATTCCAATTAGAAATGCAAATAAAAAGTCGGAGTAAAAATCATGTATATCATTTTTTACTTGTTATTTACATATTCCTTAGATTAAAATTGATATCCGCACAAAAGACTCCCGCACGTTTTTGTGCGGGAGTTCTTTGCAGGTCGTCGTTATCTTATTTGATTAGCGTATACCCTATCTGATTAAAAGTGCCTTGGATGCTCCGGACCATGCGCTTCTCACAACTCTGCCTGCGATGCGCTTGATCGCACGGGCTCTGAACTGATATCTTCTGCCCTTTCTGAGGTTCTTGGTCGTGAAACTGTTTGCTCCGGCCTTCTTGGTCGTTCCGGTCCTCGTCCACTTGCCCTTAGCTCCGATCCTCTGTTGGATCTCTACCGTTACGCCGTTCTGCTTCTTCCAGCTTACTCTGGCTTTACGCTTGGAACGCGTCGCTTTCATCTTTGTAGGTCTTGCAGGGTTGCGTTCGTACCTCGCGTACAGCGTTACGTTTGCCACGATGTTGCGGCCGAAGTTGAACTGCGAGCCGCCGGTGTTTGCAGTGAACCATCCGACAAAGGTCTGGTTTTTCTTAGCCGGGGGCTTCGGGCTCGTTACCCGTGTGTTGTTGTTTACGGTCTTTCTCAGATTTGTAAGATTGCGTGCGCCGTCCATAAAGGTTACGGTCCAGGTTACCGTTGCCGGTGTCCAGCGTGCGAATACCGTCATGTTAGCGTTAACTATGGTTGCCGCTGTTACCTGGGTTCCGCCGGTATTTGCGGTAAACCATCCGGCAAAAGTGTGGTTTGCTCTGCTTACCGTCGGGAGTGTACCTATCGCTGTTCCGGACGCAACCGTTCTGGACGGCGGATTAGGTACGCCGTTTCCGTTAAAGGTTACGGTGCGGTTTACCACAGGTATGTCTTCCCAGATCGCGTATAACGTCAGGTTTTCCTTGCCCACCGTAACGGTGCTGCCGGGAGCATAGGCTGTGCCGGTACCTGCGCGGACGGTGTTCCATTCCTTGAACTGTTTGCCGCTTGGTGCGGTGATATTAGCTATACCTGCGGCCGTAAAGGTCTGGCCCTCTTCGAGATCGTCCTCAACAGGCACTGTGCCGTCGCCGCCGTTCAGATCGTAGAGTATGCTGTAAAGCTCGGGCGGGAGATCAGCCCAGATAACATACAGGGTAAGGTCCTCGTCCGGCATTACTACCGTTGAGCCGGTTACATAGGAGCCGCCGCTTCCGTCCTGCGAAGTGTTCCAGCCCAGCGGGAATTTCCCTGCCGGGATCTCGAAGTCCGGGCCGAATATCACATCAAGGTCTTCCTGTATGAAGTACGAGCCTGCCGCTTTGTCTGCAACCGTTACTATGGCCGGATCTTCCTCATCATCGTTTGCGTTGTAGGTCAGCGTATATGTGTCCGCATCCTCGGAAATCCACTGTGCGTACAGTGTCATGTCCGCATCGCGCATCACCAGGATACTTCCGGCTGCCGCCGCTTCGCCGCTTCCGTCTTCTTCTGAATTCCAGCCTGCGAATACCATGCCCGCGGGTGCGATAAAGGTGTTGGTGGCTGCCGTGAAGAACAAACCGTCAATCAGCATTTCTTCCGGCGGAGCGTAGCCTGTTCCGGAATCGCCCGCATTGAAGTTCAAGCTGAAGACTTCACGATCCGAAATATCCAGCCATTGTGCGTACAGAATAAGGTCGTTTGCCGGCATCCTGGCGGTCGTGCCTGACAGATACACCTTACCCGAGCCGTCCGGCTTGCTGTTCCAGCCGTTGAATTCCTTGTCGTTATCCGGAGCATCGAACGACCATTCGGCCGGCGTATATATCATACCTGACCAGAACGATGTTCCTGCCGGGATGTCGCCCGTACCTCCGTTAAGATTATAGCTCAGGGTGTACATTTCCGTAGGCTGCAGGATCCATTGTGCATACAGTGTCAGGCCGCCGTTAGGCATTCTGATAAGCGCGCCCTCCGCATATGCCGTTCCCGAGCCGTCCGGTTCGGTGTTCCAGCCTGCAAATATCATATCCTCATCCGGGGCATCAAAGGTATTGTTTTCCACCCGGAATTCTTCGGTCACCGCTTCTTCTGTTTCGTACAACGAGCCTATTCCGTTGTTGCCGTCATATATCAGTTCAAACATCGGAAGCCATTCTGCGGTCAGGGTGATCGTGCCGAAGTCTTCGTCGCTGACAGCGCGCACCTTTTCGCCCAGACTGTTGTACCAGCCGTTGAATTTGAAGCCGGGCACATCCTCCAGATCAAGCAGTATGAAGCCGTTGCCTTTAATATATGTGTCGGGATTCGGGTTATCGGCGCCCTTTGTATTCTGATAGAATATTTCGCTGGTCAGATCCTGCCAGACCGCGGTGAGGGTTATATCGCCCTCCTGATATTCGCTGACGAAGGTCACGATTTCGTCGTCTTCGTCTTTCCAGCCGCCGAAGCCGTATCCTTCCGTATCCGGCAGCGGCAGAAGTGCGAGCCGTGTGCCGCTTTCGTAGGTGGCCGGGTTCGGATTTACCGCGCCTTTCGTGTCCGCATATTCTATGTTATAGACCGTGCCCTGCCAGCTTGCGAAGATTTCCATATCCTGCGCATCGGTATCGCTGATTTCGGTAATCGCAGCTCCGTCTTCATCGAGCCAGCCGAGGAAAGTGAATCCGTCGCGTTTTTCAGGTATTTGCAGCTTGAAACCTGCGCCTTCAAAGTAGCTTGCGGGGTTCGGATTGCGTAAATCGCCCAGACCGTTGTAGTTTATTGTATATTCCTGTGTGCCGGCGGAGACCCACCTGGCGGTAAGGGTCAGGGGTGCCGCGTAATACCAGGGTAAAAGGGTTACTCTGTATCCGGCGGTATCATACCAGCCTGCGAATTCGAGCTCCGTATCCGTTGCCGCACCCGGGTCTTCCATCTCTATTCCGGCCAGATCAACAAAGGTTGCCGGCGGGGTAGTTACCGGATTTTCCGGCAGATAGGAAGACGGATTGCTGTGTGCAGCGCCTTGCAGATTTTCGTAGGTCAGGGCTTGCGATACCGAGGTCCAGCCTGCGTAAAGAGTTATATCTCCGACCTGTTCCGCCGATATGTTAGTAACACGGTTTGCGGTAGCGTTGTTTGTCGGATGGGTAAACCAGTTCCGGAACGTATAGCCGGGTCTTGTCGCCGCGCTCACAGGTACGGTGGTTCCGTAGGTGCCGGTTGACGGGTTATTTGCGTTGTTAACGCCGCCTTCGCCCATTACATAGGTTATGTTGTAGGGCAGGTTCGTCCATTGCGCCATAATTGTTTTGGCACCCATTTCGCCTGCGGGGATGCTGGTTACGGTCACGTTATCTATTGTCCATCTGGAGAATTCGCGTCCCGGGATACCTGCCAGCGGCTGAAGGACGAATTCTTCGCCGTAGGTGTAGGTCAGAGGATTCGGGTTGAATGCTCCGCTGAGTCCGGCGTAGTTGATGGGATATTTGCTGACTTCCCAAACTGCGTTGATCCTGTCGCCGTGTACATAATTGACATCCATATCCCAGCCTATGAACGTATATCCGGGTCTTTCCCCAACAGTCGGCGGGTCTACTTTTCCGCCGTGGGGCGCATTCTGCGGCAGGCCCATCGGCTCGTTGTTATCATAGAACACTACATCGTATTCTTTTATTGTCCATTCGGCGTTTATCGTTATATGGTCGTTGATCCCGGTAAGTGCGCTGTCCCAGCCGACGAAGTCATAGCCCGTCATTTCCGGAGCCTGAGGAGCTGTAACCGTGCCGCCGTATGCGACATTAATCACTGCGATCACTTGTCCGTGACCGTTGGTGAACGTTACCTGACAGTCTTCGCTGCTTCCGTCGGTCCGGATGAGTTTGCCGAGTGCTTCTTCGAGCGCCGCCGCTGCATCGTCGACTTCCGCCTGGCTGTAGGTTGAGGAATTGTCTGCCGAGCCGGAAATTGTGTCGGCGGTGTCTTTCAGGTTTTGCATTGCCGTCCAGCTGGTTGTGGTATATTCGCTTTGGGTTCTTGTTTCGGCATCGTTGATGAACTGCTCCAGTTCTGTACGGTAGGTCGTATAGGTCTGATCCGCTCTGTCCCAATTGTTTACTCCGTATACTTCGAGATCCTGGATCCTGGCTACATCGTCTGAGCCCGGGTCGTTTATCAGTATCCTTGCATAACGGTAGCGGGCCCCGCTGCCCAGATCCTGATTATAGTCGCTGTAGTAGGTTGCTTTTTCGTTATTTTCCACGGTTTCCAGCGTCGTCCATACCTTGCCGTCAATGCTTGCCTGGAATTCCCATGATTTGGTGTTCAGATCCGGATTGAAGCCTGCCAGCTCCGCATTCTTCACTACATAGCGGGTTATTGTCTGGCGTTTGCCGAAGTCCACCGCTACCCACTGTTTGCCGTCACCGTCTTTTTTGGATGTTCTCCAGCCATGCGACCGGCCGAACGAGCCGTCCGTTACTTTGCCGGGTGTGTAGCCGCCGTCGTGTCCCGATGCGAACGCTTCCATTTGCAGAGCGTTGTTTATCGGCTGACCCTCATGCTCATTAAGAAGCATGAAATAATGGTCGCTGCGCAAAAATCTTATAACATCTTTATAAGGATCGTTGTTGGCAAAGAAATGATACCATTTGTTCATATTGGGAACACGCCCGACATCTTCCGCCCATACTTCTACTTGGAACGAATCGAAAGTGTTGGTATCGTTAGCCGGTTTGGATGTAGTTGCGCGGTGTGTTATTCTTTGGGCGATAGATCCGCCTGAGTTAGCGGGAATACCCGGACGCGGTTCAAGGAATATGTTGTCGCCGGCGTAATCCCAGTCGCCGCGGTAGTTAAACCAATTGAACCTGTGAAGATACGCGGGACCGAGGGTGCTTTTTCTCCGCACCGTACCGCTCTCCCAGCTATTCATAAAGTACGCTCCGCCCAGTGACGGGTAAAGATTAAAATCAGCGAATGAACTGTACTTGGTGAACGGGAAGCCGGTATATACACTACCTTCTCCGCCTGCGCCGCCCCAAATAGTCGGATAACCTATTTGTGTTCTTTCGTTGTAATCATTGTTTAGCTCGGCATAGCCCTGTGTCCAGGTTCCCCTTGTTCCGTCTTTGAGCAGCACCGAAGATGCACCGGTAGCCGAATTCGGCCAGTTTTCGGCTTTGGTATATCCGTAACCGCTGGGACCGGCTATATATAAATCTCCGTCCGTAGCAGTGTCAAAATACCATTGCATCAGCTGAGGCGCATAATCAAGCATCGCAGCGGTGAAAGTCCAGTTTAAGGGGTACGCTCCGCTGCGGGAGGAATTGTTTACATAACCCCTCATAGAACCGGTAACATACGCGATGTTGTCGCCGTCGCTTAAAGATTTTGAAAGATAAGCTTTACCGCCGACAAGATCAGGTTTTTTAGGAACGGTCGGAGGGTCAATTATTCTTGACATACCTGCGTAAGCTGTATAATTTTCCAGATAATCCGAAGGTACGGAAGTGACACCGTGCCGGGTTCCCATATTAATATACCCGCCTTCGTCCTCCGCATGAAAGCCCAGCTGGATAGCATCCAGACCGCCGTTATGGTTATCCCGCATATCCTCGAAGAAAGGAGTAAGGGCATCCCTGCTGTCGCCGCTGGGGTTAAGATATGTGACCGGCGCTAATACAGCGATAGCTAAGTCCCGGTTAGGTATACGATCCCCTCCCGTATTTCCAAGTAAGAAAGCACGGGTATAGTATGACGGGTTTCCGTCAGATCTCATCGAGCCGCCCGGCGTTCCCGGATCAGGCCTATAATTATTGTAGAGCCATGTTGCAGCGGCAATTTCCCCGGTTTGGTTATCCGGCCAGTTGTGACCTGTAAGATCCACAAATACCGGATAGTCCACCGGTCTGAAATTATACGGCGCATTTCTTAACGAATCGAGCATTTGCTGTGTTACAGGCAGAGCGTTATACATTCCGCCGAGGGTTGTGGCTATTTGGGATTGCACATGACCGGAAGAACCGCTGCCGTACAGAATAAAGCCTCTGAAGTCGTTGCGGTATTTGCTAATGGTGTCGCGTATTCGTGTCGGAGTATCCTTTCCTGCGGCAAAAGGAAAATATTTCGCCCCCTGTGCCGACAGTAAAGGTTCTGCGCCGCCGATAGCTATACGCGGCTGTATCCTGTTAACCAGCCCCTGTAAGCAAATCAGTGAATTCCGGTCCTCCCGGGTAGCGTTGCTTGTACCTATAAAGTCCATAACCTCCGCTGGCTTGCCAAAGGACGGCATGGGCTGACCTGCCGGCCAGATAATGTTATACCCTCTGTCTACAAAAGGAATGAATTGGTGTTCTATATCGTTATCAGGCATTGAGGGTTTGTTCGGCTCCGCATATTCATCCGTGGCAAAATAGGGGCTTATTGTTAAGCTCTTTATATGTAAATCCGATACATTTCTGTAAAAACGTCCGTTAATAACGAGTTCAAACGCTGTTGTGGATCCGGCACCGAAAAATTCATCCGGCACATCAAACTCTCTTATGATCGTCTGATATTCATTCGCCGCGGTAAATACCCCGTAAGTAATGTCTATTTCCGGGTAGGAAGGTCCTACTAAACCCGTTGTGCCCCCCAAAGGCGCTTCATCCGCCAGCACGTCGAAACGGAACAACCTTGTGTTCCGCATCTGAGCGGACGCTACTTCGGGGACTTTCGCTACGATTTTGATGTATGCTTTTCCGTGGCTTATATGGCCGCTGTTTACAAATTGCTGACGGCTTACACGCATTCTGATCCCGTTCGCAAACAAACCGTCGGCATTAACACCGCGCGGAAGCATATAATAACCGTTTGCCGTATCATACGAGGGCACGGTACTGCCGGACCAGCTGGATTCCGACATGCCTACGCCTAACGCCATATGGTTCGCCGGAATATATCTTTCCCTCCAGGCTTGCTGCGGAACCGGAAGAGGTGAATCGTTCCTGCAAATGAGGATATATTCGCTCAATGAAAGATCAAGTGCACCGTTTTTCGGTCCGGATATTTTATATGTGATCGGATAACTGTCGTCAGCATTGCTCACCGTAAACGGAATCGTTACATTCTTCCATTCGTCGTCGTTATACTCTTCCAGCATAGGTAATCTCACGGAAAGTCCCCGATCACTGGTAAACATCGCAATTTCTCTGTTCAGCGAGGTTCCGGCTCTTACCTGGCTTGTTTTGGTAACAAATTTTGCGTAATACTGACCTCTGGGTAGTTCTGCAACAAAACTGTACATATCCTCGGCACCGTCATAGGTCAGTGTTTTATCAATACCAAGGTTTCCTCTCGCTGTTACATCAGAACTATATTGGTCGTTAGTCACAAATATAGCGGCAATATCCTGACGCTGCATAGTGGAATTGCTTCTTTCGATAACGATCTCGCGCCCTATCCAGGCTTCGGCGTTAGAACCGCCGATAACGGGAGAGATCGCACCTCTGATTTTATATTCGTGGTTAACATATGCGCTCGAGTTGTTTATGACGAACGGGACCCTGATCGTTACCCATTGGTCATTAGGGATGTCCCTGAGCATAGGAGTTCCGATCATAGAAGGTCCGGCAGCCGCTGCGGGGTTTGATGTGACGCTGACATGGAAAGGATTTGCCGTTTCTACCGTGTTGGTCCCGCGCCTGATCCTTGCCGTGAACTTAAAGTTATACGAACCCACGGGCAAACTCGCCCGCATACCCGTAACGGCGTTATTGGAGTCAACATTATAATTTGTACCGTCAATGTTGCTGAATTTTACACGCCGGTCTCCGTTGATAAGTTTTTCGGCTACGTCCGTTCCGGCAGGGGTCGCTGATGGGTATCCGTCGTCATATCCGGGAGGGCCGAGAACCCATCTTGCCATTGTTCCGCCGTCGAATTCAATCATAGAGTCCAGATACTCCGCTTCGACTGCCGCGGCAACCGAAAAAACCGTTGTTGCCATGACACTGAAGAGTACAGCGCAGGACAGCAAAACCGAAAGAGCCCTTTTTGTCCAAGTTATAGTCATATAATTCTCCTCCTAAAATTTATATATTTCCGTAGATTCTTAAAAATGAATCCAATATACCTGTTATCTATTTTAACATATTCCAACCCGTGTGTCAACCGCAGTGAGGGGAAAATTTTTATAAAAACATTCAAAATTTGAGCTTATCCGTTTTTTCCCGCATCCGGAAACGAAACAGCAAAATTAACACAAATCGCATTTGACATTTATTCCGCTTTAATATAGAATGAAAGTCGATAAAAATGCTCCGTTAACCGGAGAAGAGAAAGGCTGTCTAAATATGCAAAACAACAATGAAAACAAAGTACGGACACGCTTCGCGCCCAGTCCAACAGGTTATATGCACGTTGGGAACCTGAGAACCGCTCTATATTCGTTTTTGCTTGCGAAAAAACACGGCGGAACTTTTTTGATCAGAATTGAGGATACAGATCAGGAGCGATATGTTGAGGGAGCAACCGAAATTATTTATAAATCATTAAGTGCAGCGGGAATAGTTTGGGATGAAGGACCCGGCAAAGGCGGAGAATACGGTCCTTATATACAAAGCGAAAGAAAAGGGCTTTATAAAGAGTATGCCGAAAAACTTGTTGAAAGCGGGGGTGCGTACCTTTGTTTTTGCGGGAAACAGAGATTGGACGAGGTTAGGTCAAAACAAAAAGCCGCCGGGATCGCTCCCATGTACGACGGACACTGCCGCGACTTGTCCCGGGACGAAATATCAAAAAAAACAGCTGCCGGAGTCTCTTGCGTGATACGTCAAAAAATGCCGCGTGCCGGTACATCCTCTTTCATCGACAGTGTTTTTGGGGAAATATCGGTGGAGAACACGGCGCTTGACGATCAAATCCTGATAAAAACCGACGGAATGCCCACCTACAATTTCGCTAATGTTATTGACGATCATCTTATGGCGATCACCCATGTTGTCAGAGGAAACGAATACCTTGCACAAACCCCCAAGTATAATCTGCTGTATGATTCATTCGGCTGGAAAAAGCCGGAATATATACATTGTCCGATGATTATGAGTTCTGCCGGAAAGGTTTTATCCAAGCGTGACGGGAGCGCGACTTTTGAAGAACTTCTTGAGCAGGGCTTTTTGCCCGATGCGGTTATCAACTATATCGCGCTACTTGGCTGGAGCCCGAAAGGCGAGCGGGAAATTTACGCATTGGACGAATTGATCGGAGAGTTCGGCGTTTCGGGAATATCCAAATCTCCCGCTATTTTTGATATCGCAAAACTCCGGGCGATCAACGGCGAATATATCCGCGCTATGGATAACGAACAGTTTAACCGTACAGCGAATGAATATATCCGTAAAACTTGCAGGCGTGAAGACATCGACATGGATCTGCTGTCGAAGATGCTGAAGCCCCGGACAGAAACCTTTGCGGAAATCCCCGAACAGGTAGACTTTATTGATAGATTGCCGGATTATAATATCGAGCTTTATACGCACAAAAAAATGAAAACTAATTCTGAAAATTCTCTGGTTGCATTGCAGGCTATGCTGCCGATATTTGAAAAAATTGACGACTGGAGTTTTGATTCGCTGCACGCTGCAATATTTGCGCTGATAGAGAAACTGAGTGTAAAGAACGGGCTTGTATTATGGCCGCTGCGTGTCGCGGTTTCCGGAAAACAATTTACCCCCGGCGGCGGACCGGAAATAGCCGCACTTCTGGGCAGGGATGAAACAATATCCAGAATAAAAACAGGTATAGATAAATTAAGCAAATGAGGATAATAAATTTTGAAATGCGCGGATATTTTTAATAAAACTTATAATTATGAACCGCAGGGTGTAGTGTTTTGTCCGTACCGGGTTTGCCCGATAGGTGCGCACAGCGATCATCAATACGGTAAGATAACGGGGTTCGCCATCGACCGGGGGATCCATATAGCCTACGGCGGAAAACAGAACGGTGTCATAGAACTGGTGTCGCTTAATTTCTCAAAGAGAGCTCAGTTTCATATCAAAAATACACCTGAAGAAAAGCAGAACGACTGGGCGGATTATCTGCGCGGAGCAATGATTGCGTTAAGCAAAAATCATCAGCTTCACACCGGGCTTTGCGGCGTTATCGAGGGAAGTCTTCCGATTGGCGGACTGTCCTCGTCCGCGGCGGTGATAATAGCTTTTTTGTATGCGTTATGCGAAGTGAACGGCATACAATTGTCCGAACACGAAATGATTCTGACCGCGCTTGCGGCGGAAAACGACTATATGGGTATTTCGGTGGGTAAACTTGACCAATCCTGCGAAATATATTCCAGAAAAAATCACCTGCTTTACCTCGACACATTAGATGATTTTTACGAATTGATCCCGCGAAAGGACACATCAAAACCTTTTGAGATAGCTGTTTTCTTCAGCGGGATAGAGCGAACACTGTCCGGCTCAAAATTTAACGCCCGTGTCGATGAATGCAAAGCTGCCGCCTATGCGCTTATGGCATTGGAGGGCATGGAGTATGACAAATTTGAAACCGCCGTCCTGCGGAATGTGCCTTATGAAGTTTTCAGAAAGCATGAAAAAAAGCTTCCGGACAACTGGCGGAAGCGTGCGGAGCATTGGTATACTGAATTTTTTCGTGTTCAGACAGGAGTTCAGGCATGGAGGGACGGAGACATTGAAGCTTTCGGGAAGTTGTCGTTTCAAAGCGGGCATTCTTCTATTTACAACTATGAAACCGGTTCGGATGAATTGAAAAAACTGTACGAAACCATGCTGGAAACCGACGGAATATATGGCGGACGATTTAGCGGTGCGGGATTTAAAGGCTGCTGCATGGCACTCATCGACCCGGCATTCAAAGAAAACATAGAACAAAAAATCACCAAAGAATACATACGGGAATTCCCTGCCCTTGCAGCTAAGTTTTCGGTGCATTTTTGCGAAACGGCAAACGGAGCCGGCAAAACCGAGGTGTAAAAATAACACAACACAAAAATACAGATTATTAAAGCAAAAAAATTGATATCGTAGAATTTTAGATATAGGCACAGACACAGGCACAAATAAAAATCGTGTTCATTTTTGGGTTATACACCCTGTAGGGCATACGGACACGCATTCTCCGCAATCGGTGCATTTATCATAATCTATATTTGCAAGATAATTCTCCACCGTGATTGCTCCGGCGGAGCATTTTTTTGCGCATATTCCGCAGGCGATACAGCCGCGTTTACATATCTTGCGGACATCCTTGCCCGCCTGACAGTTTGCGCAGGCGACATAGACACTGCCCGAATCTTTTCTGATTTCGATTATCTCTTTAGGGCACGCCGCCACACAGGCAATGCATCCCGTACATTTGTTGCGGTCGATAATTGCTACGAAATCCACGATGTCAATAGCATCGTAGGGGCAGGCCTCCACACAATCCCCGAAACCCAGGCATTTGTAGGTGCAATCACCATGTCCGCCGTATAACGCCGCCGACCCTGCACAAGAAGGCGGTCCCGTGTATTCGTACTTCTGTCCGCTCACACCCGGTATTCCGGCACATCGTGCAAAAGCAACTTTTTCCACAACATCCTCAAATTCGCGTCCGAGAATTTCGCTGATCTCCTCCGCTACCTTATCACCGCCGGGCGTACACAGGTTTAAAGGTTCGCCCTCAATAACCTTGTAGGCATATTCGTCGCATCCGTTGTATCCGCACGCGCCGCAATTTATTCCGGGCAGGATTTGTCGCAGTTTTTTGAGATATTCGTTTTCGGGCACGGCAAAAACTGTGGATGCGACCGAAAGCGCGATCCCCGCCAGTGATCCGAGCCCGATAAATATGATGACGGGCAAAAAGTATTGTGTGAACAATACATCCAGTCCTTTCTGTTTCTTATATACAAGCTTGCAAATTAATTAATTTTTTTATGACGACGGTAAAAACTATGTGCCGGTTTCTAGGCTTTGCCGAACATATTTTCTACCATGCCGGAAAACCCCGCAAATGAAAGCGAGAAAAAGGAAGCGGCGATAAGAGCGGCAGGAATTCCTTTGAAAGCTTTAGGAATATTGCTTTCTTCCAGTTTTTGACGCAAGCTGGAGAAGACGATCAACGCAAGCGCAAATCCCAACCCTCCGCCTAATGCGCGGAAAATCGAATCTAAATATCCGAGATTATCGTCAACGTTCAGGATCGTAATGCCCAGTATCGCACAGTTTGTCGTGATCAGCGGAAGAAACACACCAAGCGATCTATGCAGGGGCGGAAAAAACTTACCCAGTATGATCTCCACAAGCTGAACAAACAAAGCAATTATAAGTATAAACGCGATGGTACGCAAATATTGTAATTTGTTGGGCAGGAAAATATATGTGTGAATCGGCCAGGTTATCGCCGTTGCCGCAAGCATAACCAGCGTTACCGCAACAGACATCCCCAATGCGCTGTTAATCTTTTTGGATACGCCCAAAAAAGGACATATGCCCAAAAATTTCTTGAGCACCAGATTTTCCATCAGGATAGCGTTCAACAGGATTATCATCATTTCTCCCATGATCTATGATTCCTCTTTCTTGCCGCAAGCATCGGAAACGGGACATTCCTTACATCCCGTCTTTTCGGCGGACATTTTCTTTGTTAATATGTTCGTAACCGCGATTATTATTCCCAGCACGAAGAACGCTCCGGCAGGATGTGTAAGAAAGGATACGGCGGCATCCCTGGAAAAAAGATTTATTCCCATCCAGCTTCCGTTCCCGAAAATTTCGCGTACCGAACCGATCAGAATCAACGCGCCGGTAAAACCGATCCCCATCCCCAGGCCGTCGAGGGCGGATTTTGCGACGGAGTTCTTGCTTGCAAAGGATTCGGCACGCCCCAGAATAATACAATTAACGGTGATAAGCGGAATAAAAACACCCAGAGCTTTGTCTATATCGGGAAAATACCGCGCCAGCAAAAAACCGCAGATTGTAACGAACCCGGCGATGATCACGATAAAAGCGGGAAGACGTATTTGTTTCGGAATAATGGATTTAAGCGATGATATAACGGTGTTGGAGCAAACCAGCACAAATATCGTTGCCGCACCCATACCTATTCCGTTGATGACCGTTGTGGTAATAGCGAGTACCGGACACATACCCAATAGCATCGCCAAAACCGGATTTCCTTTTAATAAGCCGTTAGTAAAGGTTTTTAGAAAAGACATAACTTGTCCTCCTGTTTAAGATCGGTTAAATTTTATCCGCGGCAGAAAGGGCTATATTTATTCCCTCCAATACCGCATCACAGGTAATTGTAGCACCGGATACAATGTCAACATCCGATCTTTCCACGGTTTTGCTCTTTCCGCTGAATTGATCCAAAAATTCCGGCTCAAAAGCTTTGGTTCCTATATTCGGGGTTTCGCGGGATTTTAGGATACGCAAGCCTATGATCTTTCCGTCCGGAGAAGCTGCGACAACCATATCAATGGAATCTTCGCCGCTGTAGCCGGAAACGGTGAGATTAACGGCGACACTCTTATTTTCGGTTCTTACCGCCGCTATAATTCCGTCGGAATATTCTCCGGGAATTTCGGTAAAATTTTCCGGCGTTGTCCCCAATAGCTCCGCCGCCGCTATTCCCGCTTCTTCGGGCATTCCATCGGCGGGTTCTTCATAAGTCAAACGATAAACCGACATGACCGCTCCTGCTACCACCGCCGCCACTAATACCAAAACTAAAGACGGTTTAACAATATCGTTGAGAGGTTTGATATTCTTCATTTTAATGCTCGTTCCTTTTTATTATATATTCCGGCAAATGCTTTGTGTGCCGTCAGTCTGTCAATAGACGGGGTCAGTATGTTCATAATAAGAATTGAAAAAGAAACGCCGTCCGGGTAATTGGCGAACATCCGTATCAGGAAGGTTAAAATTCCGCACCCTAACGCGAAAATAAACTTGCCCGTTCGGGTCAAGGGAGAAGTAGAATAATCCGTCGCCATAAAAATTGCGCCTATCATAAGTCCGCCGGCAAGTATTTGATATACCGGAACATAATAAAATGGAACATCGTATCCCGACCACTGTCCGGAAAGAAGATAAAGGATTCCTACTACTCCTATGTATGTTAAAGGGATTATAGGTTTTATAACCCTCCGTATTACCAGATATATTCCGCCGGCAATAAGAGCGGCGGCACAAGTTTCGCCCAAACAACCGGCTGTGTTTCCCAAAAACAAATCCAAAAGCCGGGCATTTCCGGAAACAAGGGGGGTAGCTGTGGCGACCGCGTCGGCGGCTTGCGCGGGAGCAGAAAGCACATTTCTGACAGGTTCCGTCCAATTCGTCATATGCGATGAGAACGAAACCGTAAGAATGATTCTCGCGGTTATTGCAGGGTTAGCGAAATTTTGTCCCAGTCCGCCGAATAATTCCTTAACGACTATAATAGCCGCAGCCGAACCCAACGCCGCCATCCACAACGGAATCGTAACGGGAAGAGTTAACGCCAGCAGCAGTCCGGTCACCGCCGCACTTAAATCAGATATTGTACTGCTGCGCCTCAATACTTTGCGCGTGAAAAATTCCGTCACGATGCTGATCGTAACACACACCGCAATTATCAAGGCTGCCCGGTATCCAAAATAATACACGGACATTATCGCCGCGGGACTCAATGCGATCAATACATCACGCATAACCCGCGGAGTCCGGTTCAAAGAATGGATATGCGGCGAGTGGGAAATCGTAAGTTTCCTTTGTATTCTTTTAGTTTCTGCCATATTCAAACATCATCTGCCTTTTAACAACTTTTTCGCAAGCTGGAATTTTGCGGCGAGGTTCCTGCCGGCCGGACACATAAACGAGCAACATCCGCAGTTGATACACATATTAACTTTCCACTTTTCCAAATCCTCAAGATTTTTCGCATCGTAGGCGCGTTCGAGAGTTATCGGCATAAGGTTGATAGGGCAAGCGCGTACACACTTACCGCATCTGATGCACGCCGTCGTGTCCACAAAGACGGCTTTTTTCTTGCCGAAACAGGTAATAGCGCTGGTAGTTTTTACGGTGGGTGTGGATAAATCAAAGATAGACGTGCCCATCATAGGACCGCCGACCACTACTTTTTTGATATTCAAAGGACCGCGGTCGTCGATCTCTGCACCGCAGGCTTTGAGTATATCAATGATCGGAGTGCCTATCGGCACAATGAGGTTTTTGGTTACGATCAAATTTTTCGGTCGGGTAATTCCTTTTCCGTCGATGGTGATACGGCGGTGCGTCAGCGGCATACCTGTTTGTATATATTTATACAAAACCGATACAGTGGTAACGTTGAGAACAAGAACACCCACATCAAGCGGAAGTTTATCCTCCGGAATCAACCGTTCCGCCGCGGTGAAGATCAACATTTTTTCCGCTCCCTGAGGGTACACCGCAGGCAGCGATATTACGTCAAATTTACCTTCGCTTTTTCGGTCGAGCAGTTTTATTGCCGCAGGTTTGTTGTCTTCGATCCCGATATAGGCGCGTTGAATACCCAGCAATTCTTTTATCAGAACTATACCCTTGGCTATATCGTCGGAATATTCGAGCATTTCACGATAATCCGTAGTAATATAGGGTTCGCACTCCGCAGCGTTTATGATAAGGGTATCAATATTGTGTTCGGGTTTAAAATCCAATTTCCTATGGGTAGGGAATCCCGCTCCGCCCAGACCTACCAAACCGCAGTCATACGCTGCTTGTATAAGTTCCGCGCGGTTTGTTACGGTCGGTGGTTTTATATCCGGACTGCGGGATTGTTCCCCGAACGAAACAATGTTCACGGTGCGGATCGCCGTACCCTGAGCATCGTTATATGAGCCTATCCCGTTGACTATTCCCGCAACTGAGGAATGTACAGGGGCGGAGAGCCCGTCGGTACATTCGCCTATTTTTTGTCCGACATATACTATATCGCCTTTTTCTACCAGCGGGGTACACTCCGCTCCGATATGCTGGAGCAAAGATATTTTGACCAACGCGGGAAGATCCAGCGGAGCGCAAATGGAATTTTTTGTGTATTTGCCGAATTTGCGGTGTATTCCGCGCTGTAGGCTCCATTTACTGCGCATCTTTATGATAGCCAAAAGTAAAAACACCTCGATCGTTAAGAGTTTAAGAACGGAGCGTAAAGTCAGAAACCGGGAATTTTTCAAGCAAGGGGATTGATATTTTTAGTATTATAGCATTTGCAAGCCCTGTCACCACGCCGGAAACCAGTAACAAAGGGAGGTAAAACAAAAGCATAGACAATGAACCGCCGTAAAAATACAAACAATATATCATGATGATTTGTCCGATGTTGTGCGAAACCGCACCCGTTACGCTTAACATTGAATAAGATATTTTATTCTTTCCGATAACGAGCAGAATCATCATTGTTATTATCGACAGCATTGAACCGCTTATGCTCAGCGTAAACGCGATAAACCCCCGGGTTAGAAACACAAAAACAGATTTTGCCAAAACAATGGGAATCGTGCGGTTGAACCCCAAAAACAATAATGAATACATTACCGTTACATTCGCAAGTCCCAGCCTTATACCCGGAAACGGCAGAAACGGCAAGGGAGGAAGCAGGCTTTCCAAAAAAGATAAAGCAACCGCCAAGGACAGCAGAGAGCCTGTGAATACCAAATCATACATCTTTTTGCGTTTGCCGGGATAGGGCGCATTATCGGGCGTGACGGCTCTGTTCTTTGCATTTTTATGTCGCAATAACATCCACCTCGCCGTCCTTGTCCGGGTTGTGCTTATCCGAAATGACGATCACTGCGACCCGGTTGGGAGCGCATACCGCCGTTTGTCCCGGAGTTCCGATAAACCCTGTGCGTTCGCATATACGATCAGGGCAAAGCGTGTCCGCAAAAGCGATCCTGTGATTCTTTATTTCCAACAAAACTTCATGACCTTCAATTTTGATGCGATCGTCTTTATGTCCGGTTAAATTTATACGCCGGTAAACGCTGCCGCCGTGGTAGATAACAGCGGACACGGTTTCTTTTTCGCTGAAAACACCCGAAAAAACCAACCCTAACATTACGGATAACGCAATGGCGGCGAAAAGTATTATCAAATCCAAACGTGAAATAAATCTACGGTTATTTTTCATGTTACCTGCTCATTGGAGCCCGGTAAGCCCGGGGTAAACGCTGCATCGGTCAGTTCAAAATCCTGTTTCAAATTATCCGAAATCCATACGTTTTTTTGTTTGTCGATACATATTAGACCATCGTTCGTGTCCGTACCCTGCCCGGCGGCGATAAATTCGAGATGCTCCTGAACTTTTGACATACCTCCGACATACAGCGCGGTGGACAGATAATCACCGTAAGTACCGGATTCCGAAACCACTGTAACGGATTCTATATCACTTTGTGCGGGTCTGCCTGTGCGCGGATCAAAAATGTGGGAATATATTTTACCGTCAATGACGGCGTTGCGTTCATATGTGCCGGATGTTGAGGTAATGCAACCGGTTTTTGTCAGTGTACCGATTATTTCATTTTGTCCCCCGAACGGATTGCGAACGCCTATCTTAAACTTCTCACCGCCGCCTTTATCGCCGAAAACCGTTACGTTTCCGCCAATAGAAAGCACTGCTCCGAAGATGTTGCTTTCGCGGAATATTTCCATCGCTAAATCGCTGCCGTAGCCTTTGGCTATCCCGCCCAAATCAATTTTAGTAAAAGTTCCGTTCAAAGCGGCCGTTTTGCGTTTTTTATCAAGCAATAAATTTTCGATACCCACCTGGGTTAAAGCCCGGTCTATTTCGCCGTCACCCGGGATTTTTGCATCGCCGGATGTTATTTTCCATAAATCTGTAAGAACTCCCACCGTGACATCAAAAAGACCTCCCGAAGCCTCGGAATACTCCTTGCTCCTGGAAAGTAAATCAAAGGTCAATTCGTGGATTTCCACCTGTACGGGATGCAACTGACCGCCAACGGACTCATTCAGCTTTGTTATGTCCGAATCCGGAAGATACATCGAAGCCTTGTTTTGTAACTCCGTGAGCTTTGCCGTCACCCTTTCTAAGACTTGCTTGCCGGTTTCGTCCTCACCGCTGTATACCGTCATCGTAACCGTCGTATCCATCAAAAAAGAAACGTTTTCATTTTTGTATATATTTTCATTTTCGTTTATCTGTTCCGGGTTGTTATTGAGAACCGTGCAAGCTGTCAGAACCGGGGCAGAAAATACAACGGCGGCAAACAAAACAAAATACAAAAAATATTTTTTCAACATGTTACAAAGTATAGCACAAGACAATGAAATATGCAAGTATTTTGGTTAGTGAAAATTTGCGCTTCGGTTGTAACTTTAATTGTCCGGTTTCCTGATATATGAAATCCCTAATTCCTCGAGCTGTTCCGCCGTGGGAACAGACGGACAGTTTGTCATAAGCTCGTTCGCATTCTGCATTTTCGGGAAAGCGATGACATCCTTTATTGAATCCTTACCCGCTAATATCATTACAAGCCGGTCAAGCCCGTATGCCATACCGCCGTGGGGCGGCACGCCATAAGTGAAAGCATCGAGCAGAAAACCAAACTTTTCCGCCGCTTCTTGTTCATTGATGCCCATTACCCGGAACATTTGCTGCTGTAATTGAGCGTTGTTTATTCGGATTGATCCGCCGCCGATTTCATAACCGTGTAAAACAAGGTCGTATGCCTTGGCCTTACATTGCGCCGGATCTGCTTCCATTTTTTCAATATCCTCATCCGCCACACTGGTAAACGGATGATGCCTTGCGTACAGGCGTTCGTCTTCTTCGTCATATTCAAAAAGAGGAAAATCCACTACCCATAAGGGTTTAAATATTGCCGGATCAATAAGGCCCAGTTTCCTGCCCAGTTCGAGCCGCAGCGCACCCAGCGAATTGAACACAATATCGTTGTCCGGATCCGCAACTATAAAAATAATGTCGTCCGGCTGTGCCTGCGTTTTTTCGCGGACAGCAGTTCTCTCTTCGGGGGTTATAAACTTTTCGTAACTTGAGGTTTCATTGCCGGCCCCAAGCTTCAGCCATGCCAATCCTTTAGCTTTGTAGGTTTTTACAAGCTCGGTAAGATTGTCGATATCTTTGCGTGAATATATCTTAGCCGCGCCTTTCGCATTAACGGCACGAATACTTCCGGTTTCCAATGCTCCCGAGAACACCCTGAACTCCGTGTCTTTCAATAGGTCAGATATATCGCAAAGTTCGAGTTCAAATCTTGTGTCCGGCTTGTCCGAACCATAACGGCGCATAGCTTCTTCATATTTGATGCGCGGCAGCGGTGTTTGAATTTCAATATCCAAAACTTCCTTAAACAATCGGGAAATAAAGCCCTCGTTTATTTTCAGCACATCGTCAACATCCACAAAACTCATTTCTAAATCAAGTTGTGTAAATTCCGGCTGGCGGTCGGCACGAAGATCCTCATCACGAAAACAGCGTACTATCTGCATATAACGGTCAAACCCGCTGACCATCAGTAGTTGCTTATACAGTTGCGGGGATTGCGGCAGTGCGTAGCACTTTCCCTTGTGTACACGCGACGGGACAAGATAGTCCCGCGCCCCTTCGGGTGTGGCTCGTATCAGAGCCGGGGTTTCGATTTCTAAAAATTCGTTATCATTAAAATAATCACGGGCTATCTTAGCAACCCTATGCCGTAAAGTCAATATTCTTTGCATTTCGAGCCGCCGCAAATCCAGATACCGGTAGGAATAACGAAGTTCTTCACCTGCGTTAACAGGGTCTAAAATTTCAAACGGAGGAGTTTTCGCGGCGGAAAGCACCCTCAGGTTTGTTACGAAAAGTTCGATTTCGCCGGTGGGTATATCCCGGTTGATGCTCTCGCGTTTGCGGATTTCGCCTTGTGCCATAATTACAAATTCCGAACGGCATCCCGATGCCTTTTCAAAAACATCCTTGGCGGTAATTCCGTCAAAGGCAAGCTGCAGTACTCCTGTGCGGTCACGCAGATCAATAAAAATCAGATTTCCGAGGTCACGCCGTTTTTGAACAAATCCGGCGGCGCATACAGTTTTTCCTATATTTGATAAAGATAATTGTGCGCAATAATGGGTGCGGCGTAACTTGCCCATAACATCCAAATTCATAATAAAAACATTCCTTTCGCATCCCGGTTTTCACAAAATAAAACGCAGGCGGGGGTAATGTTCACCGCTTTTGAAACCGCAAACCATGAACCGTGAAAAACAAAACACCCTGCTTTTGCTTTTTTTCGATGAAAAGACGAGATCATTTCCGTCTTATTTTATAATGTTAGCACACTCTGCGTTAAATGTAAACAAAAAATGCGTTCATTCAGGTAAAATTGGAAATTAATAGACCACCTCGGAAATTAAAACGCAACGTATGAACACATCATATGCTGCGAAGCGATTTTCGAGGAAGTCTAATATAAGCTTTACGGCGCGAACGCGAACGCGAAAAAATCCAAGAATATTTTAGTTTTATTTGAAAATTACTTGACAAATAAGATTTTTTGATTCATTATAAATAACATACTGTGTGTATATATGAAATATGCCGGAAAGGGAAAACAAATTATTATGAACAAAAATTTAAAATTCGAAACATTGCAACTTCATGCGGGTCAGGAAATCCCTGATCCGGCGACAGATTCCAGAGCCGTACCCCTCTATCTGACCACTTCCTTTGTATTTAAGGATTGTCAGCAGGCGGCAAACAGATTCAATTTATCCGAGGGCGGAAACATTTACACCCGTATAATGAACCCCACGACCGACGCTTTCGAACAGCGTATGGCTGCGCTGGAAGGCGGGGTCGGCGCGCTGGCTACCGCATCGGGGATGTCAGCTGTGATGTATTCGATTCAAAACATAGCTTGTGCAGGTCACAATATCGTTTCGGACAGACATTTATACGGCGGAACATACAACCTTTTAGCACACACTCTCCCGGATTTGGGGATAAAAACAACTTTTGTCAACGGATGTGACCCCGAAAATTTTGAAAAAGCTATTGATGAAAACACCAGAGCGATTTTCCTTGAATCCCTGGGCAATCCAAATTCGGATGTAATGGATATAGAAAAAAGCGCAAAAATCGCCCACAAGCACGGAATACCTCTGATCGTAGACAACACATTTTCCACGCCGTTCCTGTTGCGCCCCTTTGAATACGGCGCGGATATTGTGGTTCATTCGGCGACTAAATTCATCGGCGGACATGGTACGGTTATCGGCGGCGTTATCGTGGATTCAGGAAAGTTTGATTGGGCGGCAAACGATAAATTCCCGGGAATTTCCAAACCCAACGCAAGCTACCACGGGGTAGTATTTTCGGATGCGGTCAAAGAACTGGCGTATATAATAAAAGCAAGAGTTACGCTTTTACGGGACAGCGGCGCGTGCATCAGCCCGTTCAATTCATTTATGCTGTTACAGGGGCTTGAAACCTTGTCGTTACGGGTCGAACGTCATACCCAAAACGCATTGAAGGCTGTGGAATATCTTTCCGCTCATCCCAAAATCGAAAAAGTCAACCATCCGGCAGTAGCTTCTCACCCGGATCACGCGCTATATAAAAAATACTACCCGAACGGAGCGGGTTCTATTTTCACGATCGAAGTGAAGGGCGGCAAAGAAGCAACAATGAAGTTTGTGGATAATTTGAAGCTTTTCTCGCTGCTTGCTAATGTTGCGGATGCAAAATCCCTCGTTATTCATCCTGCGACAACCACTCATTCCCAGTTGAATGAAATCGAAATGAGCGAACAGGATATACGTCCGAATACCGTTCGGATCTCTATCGGAATAGAACATATCGACGATATTATTGCAGACTTGGAACAGGCGTTGAATTAATAATTGATTTTTTGTAAAAACCGTCATTTCGCCCCCGGGTCTGTTCGCGGGGATTGTTTTATGATTTTCTCGGAATCTTTTTCCAGACAGCCGGACTGAACAAAACCAATACAGGCAGGAACTCTAACCGCCCTGCAATCATACAAAATGAAAGTACGATCTTTGATAAGGCGGAAAACGAAGAATAATTTCCGTTAGAACCGGCGGTCCCCAGTCCCGGTCCGACGTTGCTCAATGAAGAGAGCGCAGCTGTTACGCTCGAAACCATGTCCTTGCCTTCAATGGTAATAAATACGGCCGCCCAAAATAAAATAACAAAATAAATAAAGAAGAACAAGGCTGTTTTTGACACAATATCCTGTCCGACTGTTTTATTGTTGATCGACACCGCTTTTACGCTGCCCGGATGAAATATCCGGATGAATTCTATTCTGGTCGCCTTGATAAGGAGTAAAATCCTTATCAGCT
The DNA here is from genome assembly GCA_009778115.1 of Oscillospiraceae bacterium. Classification (GTDB taxonomy): domain Bacteria; phylum Bacillota; class Clostridia; order Oscillospirales; family Ruminococcaceae; genus WRME01. Next base: position 43,797 of record WRKL01000006.1, read on the forward strand.
TTATTCCGCCGCCGGTCGAACCCGCACAACTGCCTGTAAACATTAAAAGTGCCAGAATAATCTGGCTCAAACCCGGCCAAAGACCGACATCCGCATTCGAGAACCCGGTCGTCGATGCAATAGATACAACCTGAAAGGATGACCGGCGGAGTGCTTCCGCGAAATTGCCGTAAATCCCGTATATGTTGATTGTTATAATTACAATTGCCGCTACCACAAGCCCCGTATACAGCTTTAACTCCGCATCCTTGAAAAATTTTAAAAATTTCCTGCCCAACAGGAAGAAATACAGCGAAAAGCTGATCCCGAACAAGAACATAAATATTATAATAATTATTTCTGCCGCAACGTTGTTATATGCGGCTATGCTGCCATTCATTCTTGAAAATCCGCCTGTTCCGGCGGTAGAAAAGCTGTTGATAACCGCATCATAAACGGGAAGCCCGGCAAAGTACAAAAGGACACCGAGCACAACCGTAGTTACAAGATAAATAATGCACATTATTTTTGCGGTTTCCCGTATTTTCGGAACGATCTTATCCGGTAACGGTCCCGTGCTTTCGGCTCTTAAAAGATTGATCGAGGATGCGTTCATGGACGGCATTACCGCCAGCATAAAAACCAAAACGCCTATTCCGCCGATCCAGTGAGAAAAGCTCCTCCAAAACAAAATACCATGCGGTAAAACTTCAATATCCGTTAATATCGTTGTTCCGGTTGTGGTAAAAGCCGATATGGATTCAAAGGCGCTGTCAATAAAACTGTTGAAATAACCGGAAAAATAAAATGGCAGCGCACCGAACAACGACATAAAAATCCACGCCAGACCGGCTGTTGCAAAAGCATCCTTTGTCCTGAAGTTTTTATTTACGGGTTTAAGCAGTGTCAGGAAAGTTCCCGTTAACGCCAATATTAATATCGACCACAGAAAGGGCAAATGATCGCCGCCGCCGTATATAAACGAAACAGCAAGCGGGAAAAGCATGAGTGCTGCCTGAATTCTGAGTAAATTTCCGATCAATTTGAAAATAAGAGCGTAATTCATTTGTTCCCTCAACCCGTATCCTCTAATTTATACCCATATCCGACATAAATATCGGTATTAATGTGCAATTATATCATTAAAATCGTTGACCTTATGGTTTTTAGCGATAATAATTACACGGTCACCCTGCTGTAATTTTGTTTTACCCGTCGGGATAACAATATCCGCTCCTTGAATCACACAGCCTATCAGCACGCCTTTTTTTAACTTCAAGTCCCGCATGGGAACATCGAGATATGAAGCTTTTTTGTTCAAACCGAACTCAACCGATTCTACGGTGCCGTCGTTTCCGCTGAAGATTATATGTCTTGCTCCTATCGCGCTTCCTTCGGCCCCCGCCAGTCCTTCGATATAGCGAAAAACAAAATCCGATATGATGTTTTTGGGCATGATGATATTTTTCAATCCCAATTCCATAATCATATTCGGATTTATATGATTTATTTTATTTATTATCTTTTTAACACCCATACGTTTTGCGTAAAGAGAGGTGATCGCGTTTTCCTCGTCTATGCCCATAAGGCATATAAAAGCATCCATTTGATCAATGTCTTCCGAAGCAAGAAGAGCTTCGCCGGTTCCGTTCCCGTGGATAATAAGGCATCGCGGATTGATTTCAGGCAGGATTTTATCCAAAACTTCGCATCTCTCACGGTCTTTTTCTATGATTTTTATGTTGGTTTTTATAGTATGCCGTGCCAGAAGTCCGGTAAGATAATATGTGATCTTACCGCCGCCGATAATCATAATATTTTGTGTTCTTTTAGGCTTTTTCCCGATAAGTATAAAAAAATTTATGATGTTTGACGGACGCCCTATCAAATGAACGACATCAGATTCTTCAAAAATCAAATTTCCGTCCGGTATTACAGCGTTGTTGTTTCTTTCGACAAGCGCGGCAAGAAGATCGGTTTTTTTATTGAACACCTGCGAAACGCTCTTGCCTGTTAAAAAATCCGATGCTTCTGTTACCTTAAACGAAATCATTTCGACTCTGCCGCTCACAAAGGTATTAAGGCCGTCCGTACTCGGGTAGCGCAGCAGTCGTGAAATTTCGCGCGCTGTCTGTTGTTCGGGGTTGATGACAAGGTCTATTCCGAATTCCTTCCAAAGCTTATTGTATTCCGAAGAATAATCAGGATTGCGAACCCGCGCCGTCGAGTGTTTTGTTCCGATTCTTTCTGCGATAATACAACATAAAATATTAAGCTCATCAGAATTTGTCGTGCATATAATCAAATCTGCGCCTTTGGCACCGGCTTCGAGCAATACTCGCTCACTTGCTCCGTTGCCGGCAACGAATATAACATCAAGTGTTTCGGACAGATCGCCGAAAACATCCGGATCAATGTCTACTACCGTCACATCAAAGGCTTTTTTCTCAGATAATTTTCTCGCTATTGTAAGCCCGACTTTTCCGCATCCGACAATAATTATCCTCATGCCGAAATCTCCCTAATACTAATTCCAACCGCGATTTTTGTTCAAGCAGGTTAACCCCATAACCGTAAAATATGTTACCCGGGACTGCCTTTATTTCTTTTCTAACATAGTGTACCATATCATTTTGGATTTTTCAATCGCAATTTTAGAAAACACAAAACCGCTTGTCTTAAAGTGTCAATGATGGGTGACAGTTTGGGGTAAAAAAGATAGAGTCTGATGAATCGAGCCCTATCAAGGTGGAGATTCTGAAGTTTTTTGCCCCGCGTGTATGCGCTA
>WRKL01000007.1 GCA_009778115.1 Oscillospiraceae bacterium
TTTTCCATTACAATCAACCTCCTTTAGGCTGATTATACCACATCCGAAGATTTTGTTCATATTTTGTTTACTCATGCGTTTGTCGTGATACGGTCGGTTTGTGTTAAGTATACGTCAAGAAAAAGCAGGCAGAAAGTTTGTTGATTTTTTCGATAACCGGTTATCGGTTATCGGTTATCGAAAAACCGGTGCCGGAGCTTATATACATATAAAGCCGTGAATCGGGTTATCAGCAAATCGTAAAGGAAGAAGAACACATTAGCTGCAACCAAAAGTATCAAGAGCAGGGGTACGCCAAAACTTTCGAATTGATTTATTACATAAGAAAGCCGGAGCACGAAATAAGCAAGGCTGTAGAAAGCGATAAAAACAAAATTAAACCAGATATATTTTATTAAAATAACAATAATGCGAATTGTCGTGTTCCGGACATTTTTTAATCGCTTCGGGTTTAATTCCTCGCAGCTCTGCTGCGTGATTCCCGTAACCTGCGGTTGATACCTCGCGGTCTCTGCCGCGGGGTGCTTCATTGGTTTCATTCTTATTGATTCCAAGGTTGACTTTAGTATAGGGTAATAGCCGAAAAATGCAGCGAAGATCAATGCGGCTTCCCGGTTGATTACGGTAAAATACGACAAAACAGCGACACAGGCATATGACAGCATCGCCCATTTCCGTCCGTATTCAATTATCAGCACGACAAACAAAGCTCCGGAAAGTATGGGTGCGGAAAATGCCGAAAGCGGTGTTAATCCCCCAACCAGCATAACAGTGGCGGAAAGTGCGCTGACAATAGCACAAACCGCGAGTTTTGATGTTTTCTTATTTTCCAACTTAACAACACCCTCGTCCGCCCATACAATGGCAGCAGCAGTCCGCGCACATTAAACCGGCACATATATCACAAATACCGCAACCGCTACTGTTTTGACGGGTTTGAGGGTTGTTGTACTGCCCGTGGGAGCTGCCGCCGAAGTTGCCGCGTTTTTGCCACATAACCCTATTCAATGCAGCCCGGTATTCTGCGTTACCCGGTTCCATTTCGGTTGCGGTCGTCCAGTAAGACGAGGCATCCTCCAGCCATCCGCGTGAGAAAAAAATCGTGCCTTTCAAAAAATACCATTCTCCTTTGCGCAGATGCGGCGGGACACCGTCCAAAAGCTCTTCGGCTTCCACAATACGGTTGTCATTTATCAATGCCCGGATGTCTGAAAGCGGTGAATGATCATGATTTGGTTTGCCGTCGGTATCATACGACCCTGAAGCACTGTTGTAACCCGACCCTCGTCTTGCGTTCATAATGGTGTCGTAAGCGTTGTTTATTTCCTGCGTTTTCTCGTTTGCGACTTTCGCCAACGGACCGCCCTCATAGTTGTCGGGATGGTACTTTCTCGCAAGATCTCTATAGGCTGTCTTTACTTGATCGTCGGTCGCGGATTCGGATATGCCGAGTATTTTATACGGATCAGTCATGGTTGTTTCCTTCTTTTCATTGGGTTTTTTAGGGGGTGTTGAAAAAGTCGCCCGCTAAAATAGAGGATACGGTATTTTTTAAACCTAAATATATAATATTATCCAAAATAGGTTTGGTGTTGTTTATATTCAATAATTCGTATGCGCCTGCTATTTGTGAAACCGTAAGATTGATAACTTCATTGGCGTAAGAATTAAAATCAAGCAAATTATCCTGCTCTATTTTTTTCAGGAACGGGTTAAAATTTCCGGTCTTGCGATCTTTTTGCAAATCATCTAAAGCATCGGTAAAATATACATACCGTCCTAAAAGATACCCGAAACGGTAAAGAACATTTGCCGCTTCATGAGTTTCTTCCTCCTGCTGCTGATAAACAATGTCCGCCAGCTGGCGGCATATCAGTCCCATAGCTTCGGATGTAGGGTGCGCCGCCGCATCTATTCCCTCGAATTTTGATTTTTCGACCTGTTTTTGTAACTCCATTGATTTTGAAATGATGATATCGGTTTGGGGTGCGGTCTTTCTTGCTTTATTTCTCGCCAATGCCGCAAAAGGGTTAAGCAGCCGCATTAAAATTTTACCGAAAAATCCGTTGTCCGCAAGGTTGTCTTTAAGCTTGTAATAAATTATTAACATAGCCGTCGCCGCACAATATTCTGTTATTTTATTGCCTTGCGCGCATACTCGCTTTTTTATAGGGTTCGCTATGCATATCTGCTGTTTGTGCGAAATTTTGTCCTGTGACAGTGACATCCCCAGAAGTGACAGGAAAGTAAAGTCATAATTTAAAGTCAGGCGCGCCGGATGCCCGTAATCCTTTCCGATCTGTTTGCATAGCCCGCAATACACAGATTGATAAGTATCAAATTCACACATTTTCAAATCCGGTTTATACGGCCGAACATACCCGAACACATTATCACTTCCATTTGTTCCATTCTATATTATTTTTCAATGCTGTTTATTACAAAAATGTTTATTTATTGCTAATTTTTATAATAAGCGAAAGAAGATTTTATATATTCTACCACATATTGCCATTTTTCTCGCCCCTCGGCGTACTCCGTAATTGATTTTTGTATTTTTTCGTAAAAGTTAAGCATATGGACTTCCGAAGCAGTTTGGGGGATAAAAGCACCGTCCCGGTAATATTGATAGATCTGTGCCGCAATTCGGTTTTGAGTATTTTGAAGTATACTTTGATAGGGGGGAGTCCAAAATAATTTTTGGGTAAGAAATTCACCGCCGCCGTCCGGAGAAAACAACCATTGCAAGAAATTTGCCGCCGCTATTTTGTTTGCCGCCGGAACCGAAGAATTAACCGCGAAAAAACCGTTGCAGCCAAGCGGAACAGAACGCTGCCGCCAGTTGTTTATTACTATCGGGGCAAAGGCGATTTCGATATTTGGATTTTGTTTATATATTTCGTACAGCATCGAGGTGTCGCCCATGATTGCCGCCGCTGTTTTTTTTGCAAATTCTGATTCCGGATAGGTTCCGGCGGCGTTTTTGGAATTTTTATTAATCAACGAAAATATTTTGTGCAGCCGTTCATTGTACACAAAATCGAAACGTTCGGCTTTGCGTAATTTTTCAGGGGTATCAAACTCAAAAGGAAGAATAAAATTTTCAATACGCACATTTTTTGCCCAGTTAGATTTTTCACCCATGCTAAAAGTTGTGATAAGTTCCGGGAAATCGCCGGAAAGAGATCCTGCGAAAATTTTGTTTTCCAGTTCTCCGATCATCTTTTCAAGCGCATCGAATATTTCAAAATCGTTTGCATCCAGACCTGCCATTCCGAAAATTTCCGTGTTATACAAAAAGCCGTATCCGGTCAAAGATATAGGAAAACCGAAAATTTCATCCTCAACACGAACACTACCCAAAACCCCCGGAAGCACATCCTGAAGCATCAAAGTTTGAAGCCCTTCCAGCTTGTCGGCAAACATAGAAAGGTCGTCTTCGCCGTCTATCATAAATATGTCGGGCGAACCGGAACCGTCCAGCTTTGCGCGAAGTGCTGCTTTGTACCTGCTTTGTCCGATAATATTGAATTCAATACTTACATTCGGATTTTCTTCGGTAAAAGAATCCGCGATTTCCTGCCATACATCAAGGCTTCCGGTTTTCGGATGTTCCGGTTGGCTGATAAAAATATTAAGGGTTGTATATTCTGATTCTATCCCAATTCCGGGAGCGGGAATATTGATATCCTTAACCTCGGCAACACAGGAAGAAAAAAGTAATAACAATGTAAAAACAACTGAAAAAAGGTATGTTTTCGGCATCCGTTATCTCCAAAACCTAAAAATATTCAAAGAGAGTGCAAAAAAGCCGATTGCCCCCAATACCGCGGTGCTTTTATCAGTTTTTGTTTTTCCGCACTCCCTCTATCATTACTATAGACATAATATTTGTAAAATATGTGGAATGCGCAAAAAAAGCGAACATTATGTTCGCTCCGGGCTGCTTTGTTAAACCATTATGGTTTTTAGTGCGGCACCCTGCCGTCTGCGCTCAATTCCGGCTGCCCATGCAGGAGAATCTGCGAAAAACAGGACAGAACACGTTCAAGCGAGACAGGTTATTTTATATGTTTGTTATAGATTGGGACGATCGTCCGGATAACCGCAAACAAGGCAACAAATTCCAAAGGCGAAACAACGGCGGTTTTTATCGCTCTGTTTGTCCACATAATATGCGGCGGTCCCCCTATACCCATTATGCTGAACCACAAACCGGTCAATGCGAAGGTAATCAAAACAGAGACAAGTAATTGCGCAATGAGCAGTCTCAGCATTATTTTTTCTTGCTTATACAAAAAAAATCCAAATATTATCCCCATTAAAAAATAATTAAAAGTGAATCCGAAAAATGGGTTTTCCGTCGAAAAAAGACCGATAATATCGCTTGCCGCTCCGACCAAACCGCCGACTATGGGACCGAAGAGCATTCCAGCCAGCGCGATGGGTATTATAAGCGTGTCGATTTGCAAAGTAGGACTAATTTTAAACGAAATAAAAGCATTGCAAACAACCGCCAGAGCGGCAAGATAACCGGCGGCAGTCAGACTTTTCAGATTCCTTAACTCTTTGAAAGATAATTTCATGTCCGCAATAGTGATAACTAAATCCCTCCGCTGGAACGTGTCCGGCATAATAGCGTATACCGGACACGGACAATAAAATTTTTAACAATCACTTTCCAAATGCTTTCGGTAAAAGCTATTCCTAAACTATTCGTTAATGTACGGCATTAACGCTACTTGCCGCGCTCTTTTGATCGCAAGTGTCATCGCCCGCTGATGACGCGCACAAGTTCCTGTCACGCGCCGGGGGACAATTTTTCCGCGTTCCGATAAAAATCGTTGCAGTTTTGAAATTTCTTTATAATCGATATATTCTGTTTTATTCACGCAAAAAGCACAAACTTTTTTCCGCGCTTTTTTTCCGCGTTGCGGTCTTTCCATGTCAATCCTCCTTAAAAAATAAATCCGGAAATTCGGAAATTCGGTTTCCGATTCTAGAAGGGAAGCCCGTCGTCAGGCTCCACTTCCTGAAAATCAATATTGTCGCCAATAGAAATGCTGGTTCCCGGTTCTGCGGGTTCGTTGAACTTGGGTGCAGAACCCGATGAGGTGCTTTCCGCCTTTGAACCGGTAAAATATGAATTTTCCGCGACGACTTCGACAGCTGTTCGCTTGTTACCGTTTTTGTCTTCGTAGTTGCGCGTTTGAATAGAACCCTCAAGCGCAATCATATTGCCTTTTGAAAAATATTTGCTTATAAATTCGGCGGTATGGCGCCATGCCACAATATTTATAAAGTCTGTTTGCTTTTCCGCGCCTTTTTGCGTGAATCTACGGTCAACCGCTATAGAGAACGATGTAACGGATATTCCGTTCGGGGTTGTCCTCAGTTCGGGATCGGCGGTTAAGCGTCCCATCAATATCGCTTTGTTCATAAAACATTTCCTTTCACAACAGCGTAAAAAATATGCAGTCTTAATATTATTGTTTTTGAGTATTTGCCTAATTCACAGCGGTTAAATAAGACTTTACACGGCTTGAACGGTTAAAACAGTTTATGCGGCTTACTTGCCGTCAACGCGAAGAGTAATCAGCGAGCGTAAAATCCCGTCCGTGATATTGTATACACGGTTGAGCTCCGCCGGAAACGAGGGTTGCGAATCGAATTTATACAGCACATAATAACCTTCGGTTTGGTAATCAATTTCATACGCCAGACGTTTTTTGCCCCATTCGTCAACGCTGACCAGGGTAGCATCCGCCGAAATAATATCGGTAAATTTTTCGACCAGCGCCTTGATTTCCTCTTCGGTTTTTTTCATGCTGAAAATTACTATGGATTCGTACTTTTCACCAAGTTTCGCCATCTTCCTTAGCACCTCCTTATGGACTGTTAGGGTCATAAAACCGTAAGGTGTTCTGCGTTTCACGGTTTTGCGGACCCTTGTTGACTTCACGGTTTATTCCGCGAAGTAAGGAAATGAATCCCTTTATCCCGTTATCCTGTTATCACCGGATGGTTCATAATAATCATAAATAAACCCCGGGACTTAACATTCCGTATCCGCTCTGTAATCTAATGTTTATAATTAAAAACGAGATAAACGCAAACAACCGTCAACCGGAATGTTTTCCAGAATGTTTTACTACTATAACACGCGGTTTCGGTTTTGTCAACGCAGATTTGCCAATAATTTAAATATTTTCTTAAAAACGCTTGATATTTTATCGGTACAATGTTATACTATCTTTCGCATTGAATATTTGGCAAGGGAGGGGTAGAAAGAATGCCGAACATTAAATCTGCAAAAAAGAGGGTAAAAGTGAACGCCGTAAAAGCGTTTCGCAACAAGCGGATCAAGTCGAATTTGAAGACAATCCTGAAAAAGGCGGATGCGGCGATAACAGGCAGCGGAGAAGACAAAAAAGATGCGGTCATCCTCGCGATCAAGACGGTGGACAAAGCCTGTGCGAAAGGCGTTATGCATAAAAACAAAGCGGCACGGCAAAAATCACAGCTTGCCCGTAAATTAGCATCTGTATAAAGGCGGCCGAAGCGACCGAAAAAAACGACCCGGCAGGTTTGTATTATGTGTGCCCGCCGGGTCGTTAGTCAAAAGTATAAGATTGTTTTTGAAAAAATCACTTTTACCGTGGAGTAAAGTCTGTTTGGTAAGGCTCCCGTTTCGCAAACGAAGGTTCCCGTTTCACAAACGAAGGTTTCTGTTTTGCGGACGGGGGAGATTTTTCAAAAGCTGTCTGTTTTAGATAATAATAGACCTCCCCGGGAATTAAAACGTGATGTGTGAACATCATATTTGAGGATAAATTATCGCCGTGTGACGGAAAATCTCCCGTTCATACGTTGCGAATGCTGCGAATTGATTTTCGAGGAGTTCTAATGCAAAAGGATGATAAAAAAATGGCGAATGTTGCGGTTCTGGGGCACGGCATTGTGGGAAGCGGCGTCGTTGAGGTATTGCTGAAAAATTCCGGAATCATCGAAAAGAGATGCGGGCAGGCGATCAACGTAAAATATATTTTGGATATACGCGAATTTCCTGAGTTGCCGTACAGCGGAAAGTTTATCAAAGATTTCGATAAAATAATTAACGACCCCGAAATAGATGTGGTTGCCGAACTTATCGGCGGCATAACCCCTGCGTGTGATTTTGTAAAAGCAAGCCTTTGTGCGAAAAAGAGTGTGGTGTCTTCCAACAAGGAACTCATAGCGAAAAAAGGCGCGGAGCTTTTAAAAACAGCACATGAAAATAATGTTGAATTGTTTTTTGATGCAAGCGTCGGCGGCGGTATTCCGATAATCCAACCCCTTTACCAATGTCTTGCGGGTAACGAAATTGAAGTTATCGCCGGAATATTGAACGGGACTACAAATTTTATACTTACTAAGATGATACGCGAAAGTATGGGGTTTGACGAAACTTTGGCGTTAGCGCAAAAGCTGGGGTACGCAGAGCGCGACCCTTCGGCTGATGTAGACGGCGATGATGCTTGCCGTAAGATATGTATACTGGCGAATATTGTATTCGGAAACCATATTTGCCCCGAAAGCGTTTATACTGAAGGGATTCGTAACGTTACCCCCGAGGATGCCGCTTATGCCGGAGAGTGGGGCGGAGTTATAAAGCTCATAGCATACGCGGCAAAATCCGGAGACGGTTCAGGTGTGGAAATGATGGTGTGCCCGGCGTTTATAAAATCTTCGGGTCATCTTGCGGGTATTGACGATGTGTTTAACGGCATACTCGTGCGCGGAAATGCGGTTGGCGACGTTGTCTTTTTTGGTAAAGGCGCAGGGAAATTCCCCACTGCAAGCGCGGTCATAGGAGATATAATAAGTGCGGTAAATTCGAAAGGAAAATCAAGGCTTCCGGTTTGGAGCGATAATGGTGTGAACACCGTAAAAAACCGAAATGAATACAAGGCGGCATTCTATTTCAGGGTTACCGGTTCAAGTGCGGATCGTTTTATTCCGCAAGGCTCGCAAAAGTTGGAACTGCCGAAAAAGACAGCGGAGGAAACCGCTTTTGTTACCCCTGTTATTACAGAAGATGAAGCTGAAACGCTGGTAAAAAATATCGAAAAATCAGGCAGCAAACTGCTGAACCGGATAAGGGTGCTGGAATATTAAACCGCCGTAGTGAGAAATAAGGAAAAATATGCAAGAGGTGAACATTTAATTTGGGATTAATAGTACAAAAATTCGGGGGGACATCGGTAAAGGACAAAGAACGGGTTTTTAATGCGGCGCGGACTATTACCGCCGCTTACGAAAGCGGCACGGACATAGTAGTTGCTGTGTCTGCGCAAGGAAAAACTACCGACGAATTGATAGAGAAAGCCGCTCAAATAAATCCGAAACCGTCCAAAAGAGAAATGGATGTGCTTCTTTCGGCAGGCGAACAAATTTCTTCCGCTCTGCTGGCGATAGCGATTGAACAGCTGGGTTTCCCCGTCGTTTCGCTCACCGGATGGCAGGCGGGGTTTGTAACACGCTCAAACCATGGCGCGGCACGCATAAAACGCATTGAAACCGCACGGATAAAAAACGAACTGGATAAACGCAACATTGTGATCGTTGCGGGGTTTCAGGGCATAAACAGGTTTGGGGACATAACAACGTTCGGGCGCGGCGGTTCGGATACGACTGCGGTGGCTCTGGCGGCGGCATTAAAAGCTAAATCATGCCAAATTTACACGGATGTGGACGGTGTTTATACAGCGGATCCCCGTATTGTTAAAAATGCGCGCAAGCTGGACGAGATAACGTTTGACGAAATGCTCGAACTTGCCGCCTTGGGAGCACAGGTACTGCACAACCGTTCGGTGGAAATGGCGAAAAAGTATAATATAACCCTGGAAGTTGTATCAAGCCTGGAATCTAAACCGGGCACTAAGGTCAAGGAGGTTGTTTCTATGGAAAAAATGCTTATCAGAGGTGCGGCAAAAGATGATAATGTTGTGCGCTTGTCGCTGATCGGACTTCCCGATATGCCCGGAATCGCTTTTAAGATTTTCAGCTTGCTGGCGGGCAAACACATTAATGTTGATATTATTCTGCAATCCGTGGGGCGCGACGGAACTAAGGATATAAGCTTTACCGTTCCCGTGGATCAAAAAGATATTGCGGTAGAAGCTCTCAAAGAAGCGTTGCCGTCGCTGGGCGCGCAAACTATAGATATAGACGATAACGTATGCAAAGTTTCGATCGTGGGCGCCGGAATGCAATCCAATCCGGGTGTTGCCGCCAGAATGTTCGAGGCTTTGTATGACGAAAATATCAACATAAAAATGATTTCTACCAGTGAAATAAAAATTTCCGTTCTCATTGAAGCAAAGGACGGAACAGCCGCCCTGAATGCGGTTCATGATGCGTTTATCAATTAAATCGGGCTTATTGATCCCGCCATTTGTTGAAACTCTGCCTGATTAATAATCTTTATTCCCAGCTCTTGTGCTTTTTTTAATTTGTTTCCCGCGTTTTCTCCCGCTAATACATAACTTGTTTTAGATGAAACGGAGCTTGAAACCGAGCCTCCGTTTTTTTCTATGATTTCCTTTGCCTGTTCCCGGGTATAATCCGGCAGCGTACCCGTAATAACAAAGGTCATCCCGTTAAAAGCATAAGATGTGCCGCCGGCAATTCCTGTATGGCCTGAAGCGGTTTTCGTTCCCATATTAACCTGTGCGTTTTTAAATTTCCGGATCATTTCACGGTTTTGCTCAATACGGAAAAATTCGACGGCATTCTTCGCCATAATATTTCCAAAACCTTCGATTTGCGCGATTTCTTCTTCGGTTGCCGCCATAAGTCTGTCGATATCCCCAAAGTGTCCGGCGAGCAATTTTGCCGCAGATTCTCCTATCTCCCGTATGCCCAACGCGAAGATAAAACGATATAACGGATTAGCTTTGGATTTGTCTATGGATTCTATCAAATTTTCAGCGGACTTTTGCGCGAACCTATCCAATCCGGTAAGCTGTTCGGATTTAATGTAATATAAATCAGCGGCATCGTTGATAATTTCTTTTTCTGCCAGCAGCGAAATGACCGCTTCCCCCAACCCCTCGATGTTCATCGCAGAGCGGGATGCAAAATGAATGATACCCCGCAGCCGCTGTGCCGGGCACAATGTGTTTTCACATCTCAGTGAGGCCTGCGAGCCGGACTTCGATGCCTTTCCGTCGCAAACAGGGCATTTGTCGGGCATAATATATGCGGCGCTATTCGGCTTATGCGAAATAGAGCGTACTACCTCGGGGATAATGTCGCCGGCTTTACGCACCAGTATACGGTCGCCGATCCTCACATCTTTTTGTTCGATAAAAGATTGATTATGCAGAACAGCCCGGCTTACTGTTGTTCCCGCGAGAAGAACAGGTTCAAAAACCGCTACGGGTGTCAGCGCTCCCGTTCGCCCTACGTTGATCTTAATATCCGCAAGCAGGGTTTCTTTTTCTTCCGGCGGATATTTGTATGCTACAGCCCAGCGCGGATATTTCCCTGTCGCGCCCAGTTCGTTGCGTTGGTTAAAATCGTCCGCTTTGACTACCGCGCCGTCAATTCCGAAACCGTATCCGTCGAAACGGTTTGCGCCTATTCTGCGTATTTCAGCGATAATATCATTTGCGTTTGCACACACTTTATAAAACGGCACAACCTTGAACCCCAGCTCACACAAAAGTTCCAGGGATTGTTTGTGCGAATGAAGTTCCAGCCCCTGAGCAGATTGGATATTGAACACGAATATGTCAAGTTTACGTTGTGCTGTTACGCTTGAATCCTTTTGCCGCAAAGAACCGGCGGCGGCATTGCGCGGATTCTTAAATACCGTGCCGCCTGCTATTTCCTGATTTTTCCGTAATTCATAAAAATCATCGTCGCTCATATAAACTTCTCCGCGAACCTCCAGAAATTCAACCGGGCGGGTCAGTTTCAGCGGAACAGAACGAATTGTTCGCAGATTTTCGGTCACATCCTCCCCCGTATATCCATCGCCCCGTGTCGCGCCCCGTTGAAATATTCCGCGTTCATAAGTTAAGGATACCGAAAGCCCGTCCACTTTTGGTTCGACGATATACAAAGCTTTTCCGACTTTGTCCGCAACACGATCGCAAAAGTCTATAATTCCCCGTTCATCAAAAACATCCTGTAAACTTCCCATTTGTACCGAATGCGCAACCTTTTCAAACGTTGAAGAAACAGTTCCGCCCACCCGCATGGTGGGTGATTCTTCCGTTACAAGCTGCGGATATTGCGTTTCAAGGATTTTTAGTTCGTTCATCAAACGGTCGAATTCATGATCTTCAATTTCAGGATCGTCCAGTACATAATAACGGTGAATATGATAGTCTATTTTTTTGCGCAGGTTTTGCACCTTGGTTTCTGCTTGTTGAAAATCCATGTAATACGCCTCTCACCGGACTGCACAAAAAATCATGTAACGCCGTCATGTTTTTGCCGCGGCAGATGATGCAAGCGCTGACCCGGTTCCTTTTCTGAATATTTTTACGCATATGCCCCGCTCTTATTTATAGGAAGCGTTGAAAAAGCCGATGCTATTGATGAAATGTGCTAGATTAGTAATACCTATGTTTTTCAGCTCCTGTAATTTTAGCATAGCAGCAAGATTTTTGTCAATTTTTTGAGCTTGCAATACTTTTGGGTAAGAATCCGGCTTTACAAATAAAAAAAATATGGTATGATATATGTCAGGGCGTTGAAAAAGCTGATTGCGAGCAATCTGTTTGCGGGTGAATCGCCCGCGAGCAAGTCGCCCGCAAAAATACTGCGGCGATGATCTGCGCAAAGCGGTTTTTTTAAGAGCGTTATCAAATTGGAGAGCAGATTCCTGGCATTTCAGGATATATTCTGCAGAAGGGAGAAAATTAATCATGTATGTATTGGTAATCAATTCCGGCAGTTCGTCCTTGAAATATCAGCTTCTCGATATGTCAAAAAACGAATTGCTGGCAAAGGGAGTTTGCGAAAAAATAGGATCGGGAGGTATGTTTTCCTATCAGGCCGGAAATATTAAGATCAAAGAAAAACCCATGGAAATCGCAACGCATGAGGATGCTATCCGTATCGCGATGGAAACACTGACCGATGCTGTTGCGGGTATATTAAAGGATATTCGCCAAATTGGAGCGGTAGGACACCGGATCGTCCACGGCGGCGAAAATTTCATCAAGCCTGTAATAGTGAGCCGCGGAGTGCTCGAAGAAATGAAAAAGAACACGATCCTTGCACCGCTTCATAATCCGCCGGCGGAAAAGGGAGTGGAGGCGTGCATGAAGTTATTGCCTGAAATCCCTCATGTAGCGGTATTTGATACGTCCTTTTATACCAGTATTCCGGATTATGCTTATGTGTATCCCATTCCGTACAAATATTATGAAAAACATAAAATCCGGCGTTACGGATTCCACGGAACATCGCATAATTATGTAACGGGACGGGCGGCAGAATTTATCGGCCGCGATATAAAGCAAATAAAAATAGTTTCTTGTCATTTAGGTAACGGCTCGTCGATAACCGCTGTCAAAAATGGCAGGAGCGTAGACACAACGATGGGATTTACTCCGCTTGAGGGGTTGATGATGGGTACGCGTTCGGGTACGATAGATCCTTCTATAATCACATTTTTAATGCGTGAGGAAAACCTTTCACCCAAACAAATGGAGGATATACTCAATAAAAAATCAGGATTCGGCGGCGTTTCGGGGAAATATACCGACTGGCGCGACATTTGCAGCGCTTCGGAAAATGGGGAACAGAGAGCTATGCTCGTCCAAAAAATAATTTCGGCTCAGATCAAAAAATATATAGGGGGATTTGCCGCCGTAATGGGGGGAGTCGACGTTTTAATTTTTACAGCGGGAATAGGCGAGAACTCTTGCGATATGCGCGCTCTCGCCACGGACGGACTTGAATTTTTGGGCATCAAAATTAATAGGGAATTAAACGAAAATATGCCCTTGGGCGTGAATGTCGATCTTTCCGCATCCGACGCGATGGTTAAAACCCTGGTTATTCCCACCAACGAAGAATTAATGATAGCAAACGAAACGGTGAATATTATTAAGAGCTAACGGAATACATCGCAAATATCGGTAACCATGCTGCCGAAAGAGTTAATAGCTTTACCCGCTTTCTTTCTGGCTGCGGTATTCCTGTTCGAACCCAGGTTTGCGGTGATCATGTAGGCCGCCGTACCAATCGTAAGCCCTACCGCCGCTCCGAGCAGTGCGTTGTTTCTTTTTTTCATCATTGTAATCGTTCCTTTCGTATTTTCATATATTTATTTTACCCCGACGTCCGAAATTAATCATTGTTATGTTTTTCCATAAAATTCAAAGAAAAAATACTTGAGAGAGAAACCGGGCCGGCACATATGACCATTTATTGCGGCAGGAATAGTCCTGTTTGCATGGCTTTTTGTGCGGTTTGGTGCAAGGTGCTTTTTATGCCGCTGGACGGAATGTTTCTTTGTGCAATAAAAAATGAAATTATATCGGATGCGATAGGTGCGAGAGTCGATAAAATACACCAGCCTATGCGTGATGTTGTCGTAATATCAATGCACGAATCAGGCAGAAACCTCAAACTTCTCATCTCGGCGAATGCTTCGGGCGCAAGGGTGGGTTTTTCTTCTGTTGCTTTTGAAAATCCGGCATCACCTCCTATGTTTTGTATGTTATTGCGTAAACATATAAGGAGCGGAAGACTGATTGGAGCACGCCAGCAGGGTTTGGACAGGGTGCTGTATCTGGATTTTGAGTCGGTTAGCGAAATGGGCAGCAAAAATCAACTAACATTGGTGTGTGAATTGATCCCCAGAAGAGCAAATTGCATATTAATAAACCAAAACAACGTTATTATTGACGCGCTTAAACGTACAAACCCGTTGGAGAGCAATGACAGGATAATTTTTCCGGGTGTGGAATACAACCCTCTGCCTGAGCAGGATAAATTGAATATTTTAGAAGTTGAAAACGAGCAGATAATTTCCAAAATAATAAACAATGCTTCAGGTTTGCCGGATAAAGATTTGATGGGTGCTGTGCAGGGACTGTCGCCGTTGATTTCGAGAGAACTTCTTCATATATACGAAACCAACTGCGAAGAAACCCTGAATGCGCAAAAACTTGGTTTTATGCTGAATAATCTGCGTGAAGGTTTGTCAAACCCGGATTATGTTATACTTTTTGACGGTGAAATACCCAAGGATTTCAGTTTTATGAATATAACACAATACGGGAATTCATTGGGCATAAAAAGATATGACAGCGCATCCGGATTAATGGAAGAATTTTATTCACAACGTGATGAAAAAGAACGCCGGCGGCAAAGTGCCGGCGAGTTGCTGAGATTTATCAAGCTTAGAATAGAACGCTGTTCCAGAAAACTTGAATCGCAAAAATTGGAATACAAACAAAGCAAAAAACGGGATGCACAAAAATTTTGCGGTGATTTGATCAATGCGAATTTGAACAATATAAAGAAAGGTCAAACAACGGTACGGCTTGTAAATTATTACGATAATACTCTGCCCGAAATCGAAATTAAATTGGATGCAAAATTAACTCCCAGTCAGAACGCCCAAAAGTATTACACAGAGTATAAAAAAGCGGTGAATGCTGAACGGACACTGGCAGAGCTGATCGAGCAGGGAAAATCCGAATTGGAATATCTCGAAAGCGTACATGATGCCGCATCAAGAGCGCAAGAGCGTGCCGAAATTGACGAAATACGGGAAGAACTTGCCGCTGCGGGATATATCCGGAAAACAAAGGGAAACCTAAAAGGAAGACCCAAAAGCAAACCTTTGGATTATTTGCGCTTTAAATCACCGGACGGTTTCACAATACTGTGCGGCCGCAACAATACGCAAAATGATCGGCTTTTACGTCAGGCGAAACCCTTTGATATTTGGTGTCATGCAAAAAATATGCCCGGTTCTCACGTCGTCGTAATGACAGAAGGGAAAAGTGTTCCGGATGAAACTATAGGAACAGCGTTGCGTATAGCCGCGTTTCATTCCAAAGGACGGGAAAGCTCGTCCGTGCCGGTGGACTATACCTTGATAAAAAACGTAAAAAAACCATCCGGCGCAAAAGCGGGGTATGTTATATTTACGCACCAAAAAACCGTTACGGTAAGTCCCAAAATCACCTGATATTTATACAATTAAAATTAATTTTTAAAATTATTTTTCATTTTATGCTTGACAAAATTTATCATATAGATATATAATTATCATTGTGCCGCATAAAAAATGAGGGAGTATGCGAATTTTGCTCCCGGGGTATTTCTGTGAATAGATTTCCCGCATATATTTGACAGTGCCCTTATCCGGTGAACCGTATGGTTTTCGGATAAATTTATGTATACTTAAGTGACCTTTTTCTATGTTGAAATATTTTCGCAAAGCATAGGATACAGGTCGGAAATTGAATATTGAGGAGAGTGAAATCCATCGTGGACACAACAACAGTGTTGTTGATTGCTGTTGCCGCGTTTTGCGTTGCCGCCGCTTTAAGCGGATTTGTCGCCTTTAAAATGGGCGTTGCTTATAGAAAAAGAATAGCGGAAACCGAAGTCGGCAGTGCCGAAGAGCAAGCAAAAAAAATTCTTGAAGATGCCAATAAGGAATCCCAGACTATTCACAAGGAAAAAATCATCGAAGCCAAGGATGAAATCCACAAGCTGAGATCCGAATCGGAGCGTGATTTAAAAGAGCGTCGCAAAGAAATAAACAGGCTTGAACAGCGTATACAACAAAAAGAAGAAGCTACACAGCGCAGATTAGATAATCTGGAAAAGAAAGAAGAGCAGATACAAAGCAAACTGTCGGTTGCGCAGGAAAAACTTGACGAAGCCGAAATTATTAAGAAGAGTCAGCTGGAATATTTAGAACGCATATCTTCCATGACGCAAAAACAAGCGCGGGATTTGTTGATGCAGAATCTGGAAGACGATTTGCTGCATGAAAAGTCGTTAAAAATCGCATTCTATGAACAGCAAATCAAAGATGAATCCGACCAGCGCGCGCAAAACATTATATCTCTTGCAATATCGCGGCTGGCAGCGGAACACGTTTCAGAAGCGACGGTATCGGTAGTTCCGTTGCCGAGTGACGAAATGAAAGGACGTATAATCGGTCGTGAGGGGCGCAATATCAAGGCGTTGGAAATAGAAACCGGGGTAGACCTTATTATAGACGACACTCCCGAAGCTATAACGCTGTCCTGTCATGATCCGGTGCGCAGAGAGGTTGCGCGGCAGACGTTGGAACGCCTTATCCTGGACGGACGTATTCACCCGGGACGGATTGAGGGAACCGTCGAAAAAGCAAAACGTGACGTAGAGCAAAAAATCCGTATAGACGGTGAACGTGCCGTTATGGATACAAATATCAATAATGTGCATCATGAGCTTGTGAAGCTTATCGGACGGCTCACGTTCCGTACAAGTTACGGACAAAATGTGCTGGATCATTCGATTGAAGTTGCACATTTCGCCGGGATAATGGCGAACGAAATCGGTGCGGATGCGACTATGGCGCGGCGAGCGGGCTTGCTGCACGATATCGGTAAGGGATTAAATCATGAGATAGATGGTTCGCATATCCAGATCGGTGTGGATGTTTGCAAAAAATACAAGGAGAATGCGGCTATAATTCACGCTATCGAAGCGCACCACGGCGACGTTGAAGCAAAAACGGTAATAGCCTGTCTGGTTCAGGCGGCAGATGCGCTTTCCGCGGCCCGGCCGGCGGCAAGACGCGAAAATGTAGAAAACTATATCAAACGATTACAAAAGCTGGAAGAAATTGCGAATTCTTTCCATGGCGTGGAAAAATCTTTCGCCATACAAGCAGGACGGGAGCTTAGAATAATGATAAAGCCCGAGTCCGTTAAAGATGAAAATATGACGGCGATTGCCCGGGACATCGCTAAAAAAATCGAATCCGGTGTAGACTATCCGGGACAGATAAAAGTTCATTTAATAAGAGAAAGCCGGGCAATCGAATTTGCAAAATAATCCAAAATTCATCCCCCGGTTATATGCCGGGGGTTTCGTTTTTGCCAAGAGTAAAATTCTCCTCCGGCAAAAATTCGCGGCATTTTAAAGGAACGGTTTTTTATGAATTCTTTGATGACAGTAATAAAAGAGCATATTGCCTGTAAGAGTCAATTATTCAAATTAGCAAAATCTGATATTCTGCGCACTTATAGGGGCGCGGCTCTCGGGTGGTTTTGGGCGATTTTGAAGCCGGGTTTTACTATTTTTGTTTATTGGTTTGTTTTTGAAATAGGTCTGAGGGTAGGGAGAGATATAGGCGCGGATATTCCTTTCTATTTATGGCTCCTGGCAGGTATCGTGCCGTGGTTTTATATGAGCGAAATGCTTACTCAGGGGATGGGTTCGATAAAAAGATACGGGTATCTTGTCACCAAGATGAAGTTTCCCGTGTCCACTATACCCACCTTTGTAAGTCTTTCCAAAGCGTTTGTTAATGCTATGCTTATACTCATAGTAATAATAATCTTTTGGGTGATGGGTTATCCGCCGAATATATATTATTTGCAAATTCCATTTTATTTTATGCTTACGTTTATGTTTTTCACGATGTATGCGTTATTTGCCGCACCGTTATCGGCTATAAGCAAGGATTTTTCCAATTTTATAAAGTCGCTTATAACTGCGGTATTCTGGCTCTCGGGTATTATATGGGATTCGGAGCGGATAAACAACGAATTGGTTAAGCGGATAATGATGTTTAATCCGGTAAACTTCTTGTGTACCGGGTTTCGGGATGCCCTTGTGTATCAAAGATGGTTTTTTGATCAGGAACGGTATTTGAATTTTATCACTTTCGCAGGAATGATGCTTTTGATGTTTGCTCTCGCCTTGTTTGTTTATAAAAAAACACGCAAAGAAATTCCGGATGTATTATAAAAAATATTATTTCATCCGTATTTATAATTGAAATTTGTATTAAGAAGTGTTGAAAAAGTCGCCCGAGAATAAAATCGCCCGCAAAAAATACTACGGCAATATTTTCGTCATATCCCCAAAAATATACGTTGACATATTAAGCGTTACCCTTGATTTTTAGCGGTTTTTGTTTTTCAACACCCCCACTAAAGAAAGGAATTGTGATTTTTATGAAATCCAGAATGCCTCCGGGTTATAACAGCGGAATGAATAATCCGATGAAACAAATGCAAAAAATGCAGGAGGAAATCCAAAAATCCAAAGAAGAACTGGAACAAAAAGAATTTATCGTAACGTCCGGGGGCGGCATGGTGGAAGTCGTCATTAGCGGAAAAAAAGAAATTACCGGCATAAAAATGAAACCCGAAGTTGTGGATCCGGACGATGTGGAAATGCTTGGAGATTTAATAATATCCGCTGTAAACGAAGCGATCCGCAAGGTAGAAGAGGCATCTGAATCTGACATGGAACGAATAACCGGCGGTTTGTCCATACCCGGAATGCCTTTCTAGGGTTTAAAATGCAAATTTTGTTCCAATGAACGGGGTCTGTTATGGAATATCAAGCAATCCCTCTTTTGAATTTAATAGAACAATTCGAGTCGCTCCCGGGGATCGGCAAAAAATCCGCCCAAAGACTGGCTTATTATTTTTTGCAAATGGACAAAGAGAGAGTGGACGAATTCATCGAAGCGGTCGCAGATGCCCATGGTAAAATAAAATATTGTAAAATATGTTTTAATTTTACCGAAGATGATGTTTGCGCTATTTGTGACGACCGCAAACGTACCTGCGGCATAATTTGCGTAGTGGAAACGCCCAAGGATGTTGCGGCGTTTGAGCGCAGCGGAAATTATGACGGGCTTTATCATGTGCTGGGCGGCCTTATTTCTCCCATGAACGGAATCGGACCCGAACAGCTTTTTATAAAAGAGCTGGTTGCGCGATGCGGTGAAAGTGAAAAAGGGATTAACGAAATAATTATGGCGACAAACAGTACGGTTGAGGGTGAAACGACCTCTATATACATCAGCAAGCTTTTAAAACCGCTGGGGGTTAAAACATCCCGGCTGGCATACGGGATACCGGTTGGCGGTGAACTTGAATATGCGGACGACATAACTCTGCGCCGTGCGCTGGAAAATCGAAATCCTATATAAACCGATTATTTTTCTCGGGTTAAATCGGGTTATATAGGATTCACTCCGGAAGCGGGAAATTAAGCATATAAATATATAATATGTGACAAAAACATCGTTTTATGTAGGATGATATAAATATTTAGGATTAACGCGTTAAAAGGTTGACAATAAAATAAAATTATAGTACGGTGTTATTAAAGACAACCGCTAAAGAAATAAGGTTTTCAAAAATATTTAGGTTGTTGTTTTAATAATTGCGAATTGATGTGATATTTTGGACAAAGGCGTAAAAATGATAACGTCCAACCGCAAGGCGCGGCATGATTACTTTGTGGAAGAAACCTACGAAGCAGGGATAGTGCTTGCAGGCACCGAGGTGAAATCTATCCGGCAGGGTTCCGTCAACCTCAAGGACAGCCACTGCGAAGTGGAAAACATGGAAATGGTCGTTCATAATATGCACATAAGCCCGTATGAGCAGGGTAATATATTCAACCGTGACCCGATACGCAAGCGTAAGCTTCTTATGCATAAACGCGAAATAGCGCGATTGTTTGGGTTGGTTCGTAAGAAGGGGCTGACCTTGATCCCGTTATCGTTGTATTTTAAAGGCTCGAAAGCAAAACTGGAAATTGGCTTGTGCCGCGGTAAAAAACTATATGATAAACGCGCTGTTCAAGCTGAAAAGTCCGCGAAACGCGATGTGGAACGCGCAATGAGGCAAAAGTAAAAGAGAGTGTTGAAAAAAATCACCCGCAACAACATTGCCCTTGATTTTTAGCGGCCTTGGTTTTTCAATGCCCCTATTAAAAATCAAGCTTTTAGAATCAATTTTGCGGCAACAGAATATTTTATGTGAAAACGCAGACAATAATTTCATGCTTACAGTTTTGCTATACGGAGATCCGAAAGATGTTTTTATCGGCGACATGATAACGAAAGAATTATCGCCGAACAATAGAATAATCCGCACTTGCAAGGAAAAACTTGCGGTTTGCGGATTGGAAAAAGAGCCGGGATACGGCAGGGATTTATTTTTACTCGAAAGTGATGATATTAACACGATCCGGGGCGGGGTCGTTGTTTTGCTGAAAAATAGCGCGAAGGCGGAACGGCTTGAATATATAAGCGGAAATGCGCTGACAATTGTGAACTCCGGAGTTACGTCACATATAAAACGAATTTCACAGCTCGGCGCAAAAGCGGTCGTTTGCGGTATGTGCGGGAAAGATGCGGTTACATTTTCCAGCATATCTGAAAATCGCGGAATAGTTTCGCTTCAACGCTCTTTGCCGCTGCCCGAATCTGTGGGCGGCGGCGCGGTCGAGCCTTTTGAAACGCCGCTGGAATGGAAATCAAACGGAACTATTGACGAATATTCGCTGCTGGCTTTTGCCGTTATAAAAATTATGCTGACAAACCGGAAGTAGAAAATGCGGTTTTTAATCTCTTTTCGTCAATTCCATAATCGCGTCTGAGTATGAAAGTTTTAATGTTTTGCCTGTAATTTCATAATTATAAGTAAATTCTTCGCCGCCGCCGGATATATTTATTTCGGTTCCCTTTATCGAATATGTTCCGGTTTCGGGATCAAAATTAGAAATAAAAGTTCCGTCGGCATTAAATGTTATTTGCATAGACTCACCTTCGATTTCCCGGCTTTCCCATGTCCCGTAGATTTTAGCCCCGTCTGCCGAACAAGCGATAACCGAAAGAAGCAATATCATCGGCAAGCATATCACCCAGATTTTTGATAAAAATTTCAACATTCCGCATAACCGTCCTTTCCGTTTCTGCAATCTTTATATGAATACATTTTTCAAATATTTTTTCGCAATCTTTCCGGCTGCGGCGGTTAATTCCGGTGAAGCTGCGGGTTTTTGCGAATATTTATACCTCGGGAAAAACCTCGTGAGATGCAAGGGGATTTCCGGATCGACCGATGCTATAAACCGTGCTGCGGATTCTATCATTTCCGAAGAATCATTTTCGTCGGGAATAATCAATGTTGTAATTTCAACATGACAGTGCTTGTGCGCCGCCGCAATCGTTTCTTTTACAGGGCCTAAACTGCCGCCCAGTTTTGCGTAGAAGCCATCGCCGCCTTTAAGGTCGATATTCATAGCGTGGATAAAAGGCAAAAGCTTCTCAAGGGGTTCGGGGTTGATGTAACCGTTAGTGACAAGGATGTTGAAAAGCCCTGCATCACAAACCCGGCGCGCGCAATCCAGCACAAATTCATAACCTATAAGCGGTTCGTTGTAAGTGTAAGCTATTCCGATATTCCCCTCGGGTACGGTTTCTTTGGCTAATTCGACAATTTTTTCGGGTGAAATAAACTCTTCCTTATATCTTGGGTTTTCACATCGGTTAAATCCGACGGCTATTTCGTGATTCTGACAAAACGGACATCCAAGATTACAACCAAAAGATCCCAGCGAAAGGATACGTTTTCCCGAATAAAACATCCGGAACGGTTTCTTTTCTATAGGGTCAAGTGCGATCGAAGAAACCATACCGTATGTCGCGGCATACAGTTTTCCGGCTATGTTGCGACGAGCACCGCATAATCCGTAATCACCCCCGGAAATTTCACAACCGACGGGGCACAGTAAACAATTCACGCTATTTTTGTTTTGCTCATCGTCTGTGCTAACGGTTCCGGTTTTTGTATAGAACATTGCAGGGTATTGATTGCCGGCGGAGGGGTCATTCATATCGTATCACTTCGAACCGTTCCAGCTTAACCGGAGAACACTCGGGTATTCCGGCTTTCCTTTTGGCGATAGCAAGCTGGTCAGCCACCGTGTCCACACCTTCAAGATTGGGCAGGAGAAGCCCTCGCCTGTACCTGCTTGATACTATCACACCGTAACGTTTAACATCAAGTTCTTTTGGATCTTTAATTTCTTCAGCCGAAGACAAAACATCCACTTTATAGGTGAGATACGGAAGTTCGGATATCTTGACAGGTTCGAATCGGTTGTCTGAAAGTCCGGCGGAAACGGCGTTCTGTATAATCTCCAGTGCGACATTCGCGGTAGTAGGAACGGTTGTCCCTATACAACCGCGCAACTGTCCGTATTTATGCAGGGACACAAAAACCCCGGCTTTATTTTTTGTCATTTCGCCGGGCAGATTTTCGGGAAGCTTGAGAGTGTCACCATGTGTTATTTTATGCTCAAGTGAATTTCTCGCCAGTGCTGTATAATTGTTTTCGGATTGTCGAAGTGCTTCTGTCTTCTTTAGAGCTGCTTGATTGTATATATCGAGAAAATTTCTGCTTTGATCGGATTCTGCCGGCGAGAATTCCGCCACTGCGTATCCAACTCCGAAAGGACCCTCGTATGAACATAATTTTGGTTTTACCATAATTCGGTCGAAACAGCCGGCGAGGGTCATAATCGAATTATAACCGCATTCCGCCGCATCAGAACGTTGCTTTTCGGTGATTCCGAACAGCGGCAAAAAATCCGCCGATGATAAAATTCCGGTGATTTTCTTGTCAAACATTGCGCCTTCGGGTGTTGAACCGTAATGGCTCCCCGGAAGTTTGTGGGACAAATCGCCGCTTGCGATGATTACGGTTTTCTTTTGGCTTTTGCTGACGGCTTCGGCTATGCACTTCCCGAAAATATAATGGTCAGACGTAGACATTCCCGATTGTGAAATCCGCACTGTACGATACTCTTTATACCTGAGATTGATAAAATACATAGGAACAGTAACGCCGTGATCGAGCTCGGCGGATTTTTCCCCTTCGGTTCCGGCGGCGATTTGATGCTGCTGTGCTGTTTTTGCTATTTCGGCCGCAAGATCCGTATCATATTCTGTTTGGAATTGTGTTTGGGGTGCGGAAAATTGTCTCAAGCTGCCGCGAGCGGTTTCTCCCGGCGAAATATGGAAATAATCGGAATAAACAACATTATGCGGGGTGATAAAAACGATTGTTTCCGGGGCAAGCCGGGCGATTTCCGAGACTGCTTTGTCCAGCGCATCCAATGTTTTTTTGATTTTATTTTCCTCGCCGCGTCCAACTTCGGGAATTGCAAGCGGAGGGTGCGGAAAAACATAAGCTTTTATTATTGACATAAAAACAATCCTTCTATTTCTTTATTATTCAGAAAAACACAATATGGTTATATACTAACACAGGACAAACTGGCACGCCCGCCGCGATTCGAACGCGGGACACCCGGCTTAGAAGGCAGAGAACATAGACATTTTATAACGAACTTATATGCATTGTGTGCAAACAAGGACGATTTTTTCGGGAATAATTGTTTAATATTTAGTATTATGTGTATTAAATATCTTATTATCATTTAATATGCAAGTGGTGTTGGGTAGCAGAAAGGGTAGCAAGGGTAGCAGGATTAATGAAATGAAAAAAATAGAACTTTTAATGGGTAGCAACTTAATTATATAATATTTTTATCTAAAAAACAGGAAATATACTTACCAAGGTGGTGGGTTTTTATAAGGTTGTGTCCTATCCGATTAAGAAACGCATTTGCGGTCTTTTTTATAATATTTTTAACATCTGCTTTATTTTGATATTTAAAAATACAGCAATTATTGCAAATGTACTTAAATAGGGTGAAAAAAGTTATTTTTCATCTATTTTATTGACTTCAGATTCAGATAACTCTATATATTCTTTCAGTTTTTGTTGCAATAGTTTTTTATCAATTAATTTCAATGTATATTCGGAAATCATTGTCGGGGAAAGACTGCGGCTTAATGCAAATTCTACAACTTCATCATCTTTAGAAGCACAAAGAATTATTCCAACACTGGGATTTTCATTTTCTTTTTTTATTTCTCTGTCCAATGCTTCAAGGTATAAATTCATTTTCGCTAAATATTCAACTTGGAACTCACCGATTTTCAATTCAAACGCAACTAAACATGATAATTCTCTGTGATAAAATAATAAATCTAGATAATAATCATGGTTCCCAACTTGAACACGGTATTCTTCACCAACGAATGTAAAATCTTTTCCTATTTCTAAAATGAAATTTTTTAGATTCCTAACGATTGATTTTTGTAAATCTTTTTCCGCAACCGGTTCTTCAACATCAAGAAACTCAAGAACATAATTATCCCGAAAAATATTTTTATATTTTATATTTGAATTTGCAATCTCCGATAAAGGAGCGTTCACAGAAACCATTTGCCTTTCATAATATCCACTATTGATTTGTCTTTCAAGTTCACGCGAAGTATAATGTTCTTTGATTGATAATTCCATATAAAATTTTCGTTCTTCTAAAGTTTTGCAACCGGACATTATTTTTAAATGACACGTCCAACTCAATTGTGTCATCAGTGATGACACAATCTCTGTTCCGACATAAAGTTCGTAAAATTGTTTCATTCTATAAAGTCCGCGGCGATTGAATCCTTTTATTTTAGGATGTTCTTTTTCAAAAAAATCAGCAAGGTTTTTAATGTAACCGTCGCCATAAGTATTATTTTTCATAGCTTTGCTTAAATATTCGCCAACATGCCAATACATTTGGATAAGCTCTTCATTCACTTTACGGAATGCAGATTCTTTCGATTTTTTTATAATTTTAACTATATCATAGAATGATTGGGTAAGACTATTTTCTTTAATATTATTCATTTTGCTTTTAATTTCTCTCAATACTTTTTATTTTACGAGGTTATATTTTTAAGCAATTTTTTGGCTTTTTCTATTCCTAATAAAAATAATATAACATAAATTTAAGAAAAAATCAAGAACAAAATTTTTTATCTGTTTAAATTACATTTGAAATTATCCGTCTAAATATCTTTAAACTTCTACCTCACTTCATCCTTATTGTCAGTCGGTTTAGAAATCATCTAAAAAAATGATAAAAAAGTTTTAATATATGCGGTTTTTTATTATTTTTTTAGTTTGATTTCAAACTGAATGACAATAAACGCAGGTCTGCGATTATTTTGCGTCATTAATAACGATATATAATCTTTTCCTTTTTCCGATTCATTTATATAATTATAAATATCCGCGACAACACCAAGATAAAAAGCAACTTTGGCGTATCGAGATCTTTTCGCCGTGTCAATATAATAAACCCCTTCAAGACATTCAGCACAAAAATTTTCGACTTGTTGTATAACACTTTCATGGTCGGTTATGTTTTTGTTTTCTTCGGTGTTTTTATCTAATAAGAATTTTTTAATATCCATTTAATGAATCCTATTCTTGAAACTATAAATTACTTTCAGCCTTTCAAAAATTTCAAAAGCAACGGGACATACTTCTACAAATTCCAACATACCAAGCAAACTAAACAATCTGTCAGATTTATTTGTATAAGGATAATCTATACAAGAAGTTGGTTTGCATTCTTCAATTTGACATCGTCCATTTGTTAATAAAAAACAACAAGGTTTTCCATTTATTTTTAATCCTTCATCGGTTTTTTTAAGATATTTATCTGCAAAATCATTTACAGACAATTTTAAAAATTCAGCGATGTTTTTTATTTCATTATCATCTAAATATGTATCATATATTTTGCAACAGTTACGGCATTTATTGCAATCATATTCTGCAAACAGTTCATTATGGAGTTTTAAATAATGTGCGTCCAATTCATCACTGTCTGCACGATTTTTTAGAAATGATCTGAATTTTATATTTGAATCCTCAAGTTTTTCTGCGGCTTCTTTTACCATAAATGGAGCTATCATATTATACCTCGATTTCTATTTGTTACTTTTGTTATGATATCGTTAAATTATTTATTTGCATATTATTTATTTAATTATATGGAAAGGAACCTGTTAAAAATATTTTGAGTTTCCCCAAAATCCCACATAAAAACCTCTGAATCTGTTGCGACCACAAGCCAAACCCCAGTTTCAAAGTTGAAATTCCGGGCAAAAAAAGAGTGCAAAACCTACCGAAATATGATATACTTAAATCGCCACAACCCAAGTAATATCAGTCATTCTGGAGGTTTTGCACATGAGTAATTATAACACACTCGGACACGACTTGAAAAGAGGTATTTTGAGATTTTCAGAGAAAATCTCAAAAGGGCTGTCTCGTCCTGAGTTCAAATTTGTGTCACAGATGCTTTATGGGGTGCTGTGCAGCCAAAGCTGCCACCTATCCAAGATCAGCAGAGCGTTGGATGAAACGATCAGCCTGAAGAAAACCATAGACCGTCTATCCCGCAATCTTTCGGGGTTTTCCGGAGGGGTAAAACTCTTCGAGAACTATATCAAGAAAGTCAAAAGCTGTATAACAGAGAAATCTATCCTGATTGTAGATGCTGGGGATGTTACAAAGCCTTGCAGTTTTAAGCTGGAGGGATTGGGGGAAGTTCGTGACGGCAGTACAGGTGAGATTGGCATCGGTTATCATATGCTTGGCGTAACAGCACTCACGCCGGGAAAAAAAGCCCCCATACCAGTATATTCAAGGGTGTATTCCGCATCGGAGAACGATTTTGTAAGCGCAACAGAGGAAACATTGAAAGCGTTGAGGTTTTAAAACACTTTAAGCGTACCAATATCAGAGCATTTGACCGTGGTTATGATGCCAATGTATATTACGAAGATTCGATTGACCGCCGGGAAAAGTTCGTTATCCGTGCTAAAAAGAACCGAAACGTGATATACAAGGGGAAAACAGTCAACATTTTAACGCTCGCAAAACAATTCAAGGGGAAATACAGTTTGAAGTTCAAGAAAAGGAACGGTATGCAAGCAGATTGCAAAATCTCAATTGTCCCGATAAAACTGTGTTGCCGTCCTAACGTTGATTTGAATCTTGTCATCTGCCGAGACCTCGGCAAAGAACCTTTGCTGCTGATAACCAACCTAAAAAGCGATGACGACCGCATTGCGGTTACAGTTCACTAAACTCGATACGCAACCTCGATTTGCTTCTTACCATAGCGATTGGATATATCGGTATTTTGAGCGAAAAAGCTGACGAAAGACAAATGACCATGGAGTTAATTCATATTTCAAAGCGTATCTTTGATGTCCCAAAGTTCAAGTTTTATGCCATTGCGGATGGAATATATGCTGTTTTCGCAAGGTGCAAACAAGGGGTGGCCGAGATGTTACGTAAGAAACCCAAAAGCCCGCAATTATTGCTGTTCCCTGTGGTTGGCTTTGCTTGGGGTTGAAAAAATGGGGAAACTCAAAAAAATCGAAACATTGACAGAGAACTATATTTATATTATAATGATGAACGAGGATGTTGAAAAAGTCGTCTGCAAGTCATCCGCAAAAAATATTGCTCTTGATTTTTAGCGAACTTTGTTTTTCAACACGCCCTAAATATAAATTATGCCCTGAATATAAATTATGGTTTGATCCCGACAAGAAGGATGAAAATGCGAATGAAAATTAGCGAGGTACAAGCTGAGATAATACGGTTAAAAAAAGAGCGGGGAATTTGCATTTTAGCGCATAGCTATCAAGCCAGAGAGATAATAGAAATTGCAGATTTTACAGGCGATTCGTTCCAGCTAAGCCTTGCTGCCGCCGAAAACACAACCGAAGAACAAAAAATCGTTTTAATGTGCGGTGTCCGCTTTATGGCGGAAACAGTGAAAATTTTGTCACCGGAAAAAACCGTGTTCCTTGCCAACCCCGAAGCCGGATGTCCGATGGCGGAGCAGATGGACAAGGAATTGGTCGAAGCCGTAAAAATTGAATACCCCGGTTATACCGTTGTCGCATACATTAATACTACGGCAGAGCTGAAAACGGTGTGCGATGTGTGTGTCACATCCTCCTCTGCCGTTAAGATTGTCGGGAAAATAGAAAACGATAATATTTTATTTTTACCCGATTGCAATCTGGGGGCATATGTTGCGGAAAAACTGCCGCATAAAAATATAAAGTTATTGCAAGGCGGGTGTCCTATCCATGCTGTTGTAGATGTTAACGATGTAAAAAGAGCGCAATCAGCATATCCCAAAGCGAAATTACTTGTTCATCCGGAGTGTGTGCCGGCAGTTGTCAGCCTTGCTGATTATGCGGGATCGACTTCAGGCATAATAGAACACGCTATAAAATCCGAAATTAAAGAGTTTCTTATAGGGACGGAAATGAGTATCGCAGAACACTTGCAATATTTATGCCCCGATAAAAAATTTTACTGTTTGTCACAAAAGCTGTTGTGCCCTAACATGAAGGTCACTACGCTTGTGGATGTATTAAACTGTGTCCGCGGAACGGGCGGCGAGGAAATAGTGATGGACAGCGTGACGATAGCAAAGGCAAAAGTATGTATAGATGAAATGATAAAATTGAATAGGTAAAAAAGGTTAATTTAAATTATCTCAAGAAAGGGAACCAAGCCTGTCTGCGGCACTTTTCATAACCGGTATATACTCGTTTTGTCGGTATTTTGTACAGCTTGGTGCATGGCGTTTTTAATGGCGGAATTGTTTTCGGACTGTTTTGGCAAGTATATACCCGATGGTGCGCTGCTGGAAAAATTCGGCGGCGCAAAAGTGATAAGAGCTAACGTAGACAAAACTAAACGAAACATTGATATATATTTATCGGATTTGAATACAGACATAGACAACGAGGCTTTAGCACGGGCGCAGAACCATATAAAATTCAGAATAGGGTTGAACGATTGCAGGATTATTTCCGGCGATACAAAAAAAGTTGAAACAGAAAATTCGCATCATTTTCATTACAAGCATTTGAAAGTGATAAAAGGAAAAAAAATCGTTAATGATCCTATACCGATAAACGATGTCATTCAAAATAAAAAAATCCTGTCCGGGGAAGCTTCCCGAAACGCAAATATAATTCCGGGTAATGTCACGATAGTGGGGGAGATATTTGAATCTGAACGCAAAGGATTAAAAAACAGCGAAAAAACTTTGATAATACCGGGGGTTACCGATTATACAAATTCTATATCCTTTAAGCTTTTTGTAAAGAATGAGAGCCTGGGAAAATATAAAGAGCTGAAAGAGGGCGCGGCAATTCTGCTGGAAGGCGCAATAGAACGTGATAAATATAACGGCGAAACGATTATTGATCCCCGTAATATAAATCTTGTGAAAAAAATAGGCCGTTCCGATAACGCACCGAAAAAAAGAGTAGAGCTGCACCTGCACACCAATATGTCCGAAATGGATGCCGTTACCGCACCCGATAAAATGATTAAAAGGGCGTATGAGTGGGGGCATAAAGCGATCGCAATAACCGATCACGGCGTTGTTCAGGCTTTTCCTGAAGCGATGGAGACTGTGGATAAGATCCGCAAAAATAACGGTGAATTCAAGCTGATATACGGACTGGAAAGTTATTATACCACGGGCAACACGGAGATTGTGCGGGGTTTTACCGGCAGAAAGTTTAACGGCGAATTCGTTGTTTTTGACATAGAAACTACCGGGCTTTACGCAAACAGCGAGCGGATAACCGAAATCGGCGCAGTATTAGTGAAAGACGGCGCGGTTGTGCCGGAAGTTACGCCGGGGTCGGAATTTCTTACTTTTGTAGATCCGCAAAAACCTATACCTGAAAAAATAGTAAAGCTTACAGGTATAACGGACAGCATGGTGAAGGGTGCCCCGGGAGAAAAGGAAGCTGTAAGGGCTTTTTTGGACTTTGTGGAAAACAGACCCGTTGTTGCGCATAATGCCGCTTTTGATGTTGGGTTTATATATGCCGCTGCCGCCAGACACAATTTGCCGTGCGAACTTACTTACTTTGACACATTGGCAGTTTCCTGTGTGCTGTATCCGGAATTCACCAGCCATAAGCTGGATAAAATGGTTAAAAACCTTTCATTGGGAGAATTTAATCATCACCGCGCCAAGGATGATGCGAAAATCACAGCCGCGTTGTTTCTGACTTGTTTACGCAAGCTGGAAAACGATTATAATATTAATGACATTGCCGATATTAACAAGGCTTTACACGGCAAAGGCGGAGAAAAAAATCAAACAGCATATCATCAAATATTACTTGTAAAAAATGCTGAAGGGCTAAAAAATCTGTATAAACTGGTAAGTCTTAGCCACATGGAACATTTTTACAGAAAGCCGCGCATACCTAAAAATGTGCTGAAAAAACACCGCGCGGGTTTGCTGGTAGGCAGTGCGTGTGAAGCGGGTGAGCTTTATTCTGCGATTTTGGACGGCAAAAGTTTCGGTGAACTTTGTGAAATAGCTAAATTTTATGACTATCTCGAAATACAGCCGACCGGAAACAACGAATTTCTCATCGAGGCAGGAAAGGTATCAAGTAAGGAAGCGTTGCAGCAAATAAACCTGCAAATTGTTAAACTGGGAGAAAGTTTGGGGATTCCGGTTGTCGCCGCCTGCGATGCGCATTTTTTAGAACCGTCGGACAGCCTTTACCGTGAAATAATAATGACCGGGATGGATTATTCCGATGCGCACAAACAGCCGCCCCTGTATCTGCGTACAACCGAAGAAATGCTCGAGGAATTTAAATATCTCGGGGAACAAAAAGCATATGAGGTTGTGGTGGAAAACACGAACAGGATCGCAGATATGGTGGACCGCAATATACGCGCGTTTCCGGAAAAAACCTGTATACCCGAAATTGAAGGAGCGGATGAGGAGCTACAAGAAGTAACCTGGAACAAGGCACGGGAGATTTACGGCAAAAAACCGCCGGAAATCGTGAAGAAACGACTGGAAAAAGAACTTAAGGCTATAATAACACATGGATTTTCAGTGTTGTATGTTTTCGCAAAAAAGCTGGTAGATAAATCAAACCAAGACGGCTATCTGGTGTGTTCGCGGGGTTCGGTGGGATCTTCTTTCGCCGCAAAAATGGCGAATATATCCGAAGTAAATCCGCTGCCGCCGCATTATATATGCGCTAAATGCCAATACAGCGAATTTTTCACAAATGGAGAAATCGAGTCAGGGTTTGATTTGCCGTTAAAAAATTGTCCGGAATGCGGACATCCGTTGCAAACTGATGGACAGGACATACCTTTTGAAACATTTTTAGGGTTCAAGGGTGAAAAGGTCCCGGATATAGATTTGAATTTCAGCAGTGAAGAACACGCGGTCATGCACAGATTCACCGAAGATGAGTTCGGCAAGGAAAACGTATTTAAAGCGGGAACAATATCTAAAATAGCACGAGAAACGGCTTTTGGATTTGTGATGAATTATCTTGAAAAAAAGGGTGTGCAAGCGACACAAGCCGAAATTAACCGGATGTGCAAAGGTTGTGAGGGTGTAAAACGGACGACCGGACAGCACCCGGGCGGTATGGTAATAATACCTTACGGATACGAAATTCTGGATTTTACGCCGATACAACATCCGGCAAATAAAAAAGACCGGGGTATTATAACCACACATTTCAGCTTTAATTCGTTGAAAGAAACTATATTCAAAATAGATGAGCTGGGGCATATAGTTCCCACGCTGTACAAACGGTTTGAAACCATGACGGGCGTGAAAATAGAGGATGTCCCGATGAATGACCCCCGCGTGCTGAGCCTGTTCACCTCTACCGAAGAATTGGGAGTTAAATCTACAGAAATATTTTGCAAAACCGGGACATTGGGGCTGCCCGAAATGGGAACGGATTTTGTAATGCAGATGCTGGTTGAAGCGCAGCCAAAGAGCTTTGGGGATCTTTTGCAAATTTCCGGACTTTCTCACGGCACGGATGTATGGACGAATAACGCGCAGGAGCTTATACGGAATAAAACCTGCACGATAAGGAATGTTATCGGGCTTCGTGATAATGTTATGCTGTATCTTATGCATAAGGGACTGGAAAGCTCGCTGGCTTTTAAGATAACCGAAATTGTCCGCAAAGGGGATGCGAGGGAAAAGCTGACCGAAAAAGATATTAGTATCATGCGAGATCACGGCGTACCCGAGTGGTATTTGGAGAGCTGTATGAAGATAAAATATATGTTCCCCAAGGCACACGCTGCCGCTTATGTCATCAACGCCGTAAAAATAGGCTGGTTCAAAATAAATTATCCGCTTGAGTTTTATGCCGCCTGCCTTTCGCTGAGGGGCGAAGACATAGATGTGGAAACGGCACTCCAAGGAAAAAATATTGTGCGAAAAAGGCTGGCTGAAATAACGAACACCTCGAAAAAACTTACAGCAAAAGAAAAAAACATTTATGATACGCTGCTGCTCGTGAATGAAATGATGTCCCGTAATTATGAGTTTTTACCTGTGGACATATATCGTTCGTCTGCGGATCAGTATAAAATCGAAGACGGTAAAATACGCCTGCCCTTTATATCGCTGAAAGGACTGGGTGGCGTTGCCGCAAAAAATCTTGAAAACATCGCGAAACAGGGGAAAATCCACACTGTGCATGAATTAAAAGAGCAAACGGGGATATCTAAAACCGTAATAGAAGCGTTGGAAAAAATGGGAGCTTTGGAAGGTATACCCAAGACGGATCAGCTTACACTGTTTTAATCATGCTTTTTGCGAGGGGATTCTATATTTATTATACATTAGGAGGAAAACAAAAATGAAACTACCCGGATGGATACTCACACTGTTCGGCGGGACCGGACTTATCAGCACATTGATTGTCAGGGACAGTCCGCAATACCGGCTCAACAAACTTACCGAAGCTATGGGTGAATTGTCCGGCGATAATTTCAGCGGAATTTTCGGGTTGGATAATTCCGCCAGTCTGGATAAATGGATTTTCACCTTTATAGACATACTGTTCTATGTTGCGGTTTGTGCTTTGATTCTGGGTTTAGTTTGCATGGCGGTCAGCTGCAATACGAACGAAAACAACACAGAAGATGATGCGCACAGGGACGCGGAAGCTGAACCAAGCACAGAAAACAACGTGCAGGAACAGCTTGAATCAATGGCGAATATGGAACAAAAACCGAACGTTGGCGGGTAATCATGGAAAAATTTCCGAATGACAACAGGATGATGACAAAGGGAACGGCATTCTTACAGTTGTGATTTGATGGCAAGCGCAACGATTTTGGAACCGGAATTGCAAGCGATTGTTGCGCCGACAGGCAGAATTTCCGCGGGTTCATAACCAAAGGATTTTTTGCACTGCTCTATCATTTCTTCGTTCTTATCGTCCATATCACCGAGTACGACAACGTATGGAGTTTGTGGTATCATTCTGGATTTTGCGTTCTTGATGATAGCGGGAATAACGTTTTTGTCATGCCGCACCTTGTCGATGATGCGGGATTCCCCGTCCTCAAAAATTATTATCGGGCGGATACCCAGCAATTCGCCGGCAAAAGCGGCTGCGGCACTTATCCGTCCGGACTTCTTGGCGTATTTCAACGAGTATGGAGCCAGAAAAACGCGTACATGCCCTATCCAGTCGTTGATAAAAGCGATAATCTCGGCTTTGGGAACGGACAGCTTTGCTTTTTGCGCCGCTAATGTTACAGCATAGCCGTAGCCGTAGGAATATGTGCCGCCGTCAATAATGTCAATGTTGAATTTGTTTATTGAATCCGGATGCGCTTCAAAAAATTCTTTAGCTGCCGTGTGAGCGTTCTGGTTGGTAGCGGAACCCTTGGCGTTAATTGATATGTAAATAATATCGGTATAACCCCGGTTGAAAAAGTGTGTAAAAATTTGCAAAAAACGATGAGGCATTATCTGGTTTGTTACAGGCATACCCTCGCTTTTTTCCAATATTTTATAAAACTCTTTTTCGCAAAAATCCCGGCGTTCCAAATAGTTCTCCCCGTCGAGGGATATTTCAAACGGAATAATTTCTATTTCATACGATTTTTCGTATTCCAGCGGCACATCGCTTGCGGAGTCGGTAATAATTTTAATTTTTTCCAAAACAAAAACCACCTATCAGATAATTATTTTATACTATTAAACACTATTTTGAATAAAAATTCAAGAGTGTTTTTCATTCTTTAATCTTTGTTAAAAACTTTTCAAAAAAAAGTCTTTCTTTTACGCAGGATTTGTGTTATATTGTTAAATAGGCGTAATCGTGCGCTGTTGCATACGAAAAAATATGCAAAAGTCCAATTGACAGGAGATTTGGAAATAATGGAGCTGAATAAAATAAACGTCGTCATCGCAGGCAAAAGTTATTCGCTGATGACCGCTGATGATCCCGATTATCTTTATGAGCTTACAAGGCAGCTGGATAAACGAATAAAAGATTTTTTGGAAAAGAACGATAATGTTTCGGTAATGACGGCATCTGTGATGGTCGCACTGGAAATCCTCGACGATGACAACAAGATAAATTCAAACATCGACAACATCCGTACCCAGATAAAAACCTATGTTGACGAAGCGGCAAAAGCAAGGCTGGAAGCCGATGAAGCCAGAGCAAGCCTGGTAGTGGCGGAAGAAAAAATAGAAAGGCTGGAAACCGAGCTAAAGTTGTATGAGTTAAGAAAAACGGCGGACGGATCAAAAGGATGAAAATAAAGAAGTTACGCAGCGATGCCGTAACGCCTGCGAGAGCGACGATAGGGAGCGCAGGGTATGATCTTTACGCTTGCCTAAAAGAGCCTGTAACGATAAAACCCGGAGCCGTTGAAACTATACGGAGCGGAATCGCGATCGAAATTGAATCCGCAGACTTTGCCGCTTTCATATTTGCCCGAAGCGGGCTCGCGTCAGCGCACGGGATAACTCTTGCAAACGGTGTGGGTGTAATAGATTCGGATTATCGGGGGGAGATTGTTGTTCCTATTATAAACCACGGAAGCGAACCGTTCACCCTTAAACCGAAAGACCGTTTCGCACAAATGGTTGTGATGCCTGTATGTTTGCCGGAACTCGTGGAAACTGATAGTTTTAACCAAACTGAAAGAGGGCAGGGCGGCTTTGGGAGTACCGGAATTTGAGTGATGAGTTTTAAATTTATTTTAGCATCCCAGTCACCGAGGAGAGAAGAACTGCTTGCTTTGGTTTTGGACACGTTTGAAATAATCCCCGCAAAAATAGACGAAAGTTTTATGCAAAATGAAAGCGCATTGGAATATGTCCGGCGCATGGCACGCCGGAAAGCGGAAGCAGTTGCGAAGAATAATCCGGATACGGTAGTTATCGGATGCGATACAATAGTGGAGATTGACGGTAAAATTTTCGGTAAACCGGAAAATGAAGACGATGCAGAACGTATGTTGGCAACACTTTCGGGACGGTTTCATCAAGTGATAACAGCGGTTAATATTCAAAACGCAAAAAAAGATATAGCTTTCTCAGAAGAAACCCGCGTAGAGTTCTGGAAACTGAGCAAAGAACAAATATCGCAATATGTGCAAAGCGGTGAATGTTTTGATAAAGCAGGAGCATATGCGATCCAAGGGCGGGGCGCGCTGCTGGTAAAGTCTATTAACGGCGATTATTATAATGTTGTAGGTCTGCCCGTCGCACGCCTGGCACATGAACTAAACAATATAAAAAAATAATAAGGAAGGTAAAAACATGGGAGCTTTTACAAAAGACATAGGGATTGATTTAGGAACGGCGAATACGTTGGTTTTTATGAAGGGAAAAGGCATTATAATCCGGGAACCGTCGGTTGTAGCGGTAGATGCCAGAACTAACAGGGTTAAATATGTAGGGCAGGATGCGAAAGATGTTATCGGACGTACCCCGGGTTCGATAATAGCGGTACGCCCTCTTAAAGACGGAGTAATTGCCGATTTTGATATTACAACCAGTATGTTGAAAGAATTCATAAAAAAGGCAGTGAACTCATCGTTTATTAAGCCGCGCATTATTATATGTATTCCGTCGGGCGTAACCGAAGTCGAAAGACGGGCGGTTAAGGACTCAGCGGAGGTCGCCGGGGCGAAGAGGGTCTCGATTATAGAGGAGCCCATGGCAGCGGCTATCGGCGCAGGTCTGCCGGTGGAAGAACCTACCGGAAATATGGTGGTAGACATCGGCGGGGGAACCTCCGAAGTCGCGGTTATATCGCTGGGCGGGATAGTATCCGCCAAGTCCGTAAGGGTGGGCGGCGACGAATTTGATTCCGCGATTATAAGTTATATAAAAAAGAAATATAATTTGTTGATCGGTGAACGGACAGCGGAAAATATCAAATTGAAAATAGGTTCCGCGTTTCCGCTCGAAACCGAAGAAGTTATAAATGTAAAAGGGCGAAATCTTCTTAACGGACTGCCTGAAAATATCGAAATATCTTCCCGTGAGATCCAGGACGCGCTTGCTGATCCGTTGTTTACCGTAATTGATGCGATAAAGGTAACGCTGGAAAAAACGCCGCCCGAACTTGCGGCGGATATTATTGAACAGGGAATAATGCTCACCGGCGGCGGAGCGTTGCTCAAGGGTATCGACAAACTTATTTCCAACGAAACCGGGATACCCGTGTATATTGCCGACAGTCCGCTGGATTGTGTTGCCGACGGAACGGGTAAGGTGTTGGAAAACATCGAAAAACTGCATGATGTGCTAAGCGACGGAGAAATCAGGTATTAAAAACAAATATATCAATGAACCCCTTTAATTTGGTGTGACGAATATTGAAAGATTTTTTTTCAAGCTTAAAATTTAAAATAATTGCAGGCGTATGCGCTTTGCTCGTGGGATTTATGATGTTCGCGGCGAGTTCGGGGGTGTTCGAAAATGTTTCGTCGGGCTTTTTAGGGGCGGTCGTAAGTCCGTTTCAAACCGCATCGTCGTTTTTGTCCGGACAAGCAGGTGCGTTCATTGACCGTTTCGCCAGAGCAGGTGAGATTGAAAAAGAAAACCGGGAATTAAAAGAACAAAACGCTGAATTGATGAATCAGATGGTAGAATACCACGATTTACTCGAACAAAATGAGCAATTGAAAAAAATGCTCGAAATAAAAGAACTGCACTCGGATTTTGACCCGGAAATAGCATCGGTAATATCCCGCGATCCGAATGAAATGTTCGGCTCCTTTACCATAAATAAAGGGAATCTGCACGGAATTAAAAATAATGATCCTGTGATAACCGCAGCAGGACTTGTGGGAAAAGTTATTGATGTCGGATTAATATCAGCCAAGGTTGTGCCCATAACCAGTCCCGAACTTAAAGTTTCGTGTTATGAGGTCCGGGACCGCAGTGTGGGTGTCCTGACCGGGGACGCATCATTGTACCGTCAGGGTTTGAGCAAAATGGAACACCTTGACCGGGAAGTGGACATATCTAAGGGTAATATAATCGTGACAGCCGGGATATCGGGAATATTTCCGCAGGGTCTGGTAATAGGCACTGTGGAAGAAGTGAAAATCGAAAACCACGGAATGAGTGCGTATGCGATAATAAAGCCGGCGGCAGATGTTAATTCGGTCAAAGAAGTTGTTGTGATCAAAAAATTTTTAGGTCAGGGTGAGGATTCTGTTTCCCCCTGATATAAATTTTAATTTGAAATATTATGATTTTCACACAAGTTTTTCATTTGTTTGTGTTTCCAATCGGAATTAATATGAATTGTATTTATTTTACGGTAGGGTTATAAAAATGAAACCATCAAAGTTAAGAATTTTATGGCATATATTATTTCTTTTTCTAATGTTAGCGGCCCACACTCTGCAAAACACCCCGGGACTTTTTTCGATCAACGGAGCCCGCCCGGCATTGATAGTGCCGTTTGTGCTGGTTGTCGCCGTGCTGAAGGGGGAGGGCGTGGGCGCGGTTTACGGAGCGGTAGGCGGTTTGCTCTGGGATTTGTCTTCCCGCCGTCTGCCGGGATTTTCGGCGTTGATATTAATGGTGTGTTGTGTCGCCGCGGCTTTACTCACCATATATTTTCTGCGTGTAATATGGTTTAATATTACTTTGTTGACAGCCGCGGTGCTCTTTATTTTTTGCTCGCTGGATTATCTGTTCTTTTATGCGATCTGGGGCTATAACGACATACACATTGTGTTGCTGCAAGAAATTATTCCCATGGCGGTATACACCGTTATGGTGTCGCCGGTTGTATATTTTCTGCTGAATAAAATAAACGGGAAATTTCCGGTAACAGATAATTGGTCGGGTTGAACCGTCTTCTTTATTTTTTAAGCGTTTCTTAGGTTGAGATTAATATAATAGACCTCCTCGAAAACCACTTCGCGACGTACACGCGGTGTTAATTTATCCTCAAATATTCATGATATTCTCGTCAAAATTGCCTTGTTTGACGAAAAATCATCTGTGTTCATACATCACGTTTTAATTTCCGAGGAGATCTAATGTGAAAGGAATAGCATGAAAAAACAAAGAATAAGAATCGTTTTAATCTTTGTTATGGTTTTAACGTTATTTATAATGTCCGGCGTGCGTTTGATGCAAATTCAAGTGGTCGAGAGTGCAGAACATCTGGAAAACGCTCAAAAGCGTATCGCATCGCATAAAACGATAAAGCCTGCAAGAGGAGAAATCCTGGACAGATACGGAAACCCTCTTGTAGTAAACAAAATTGGGTTTAATGTGGTGCTTGAACGCGCATTTCTCGCTAAAGGCACCGAAAATGATACGATAGTTAAGCTGTTGGGCATACTGGAAAAGGCATCCGAAAAATGGGAAGACAACCTGCCTATATCCGAAAAAGCTCCGTATAAATTCGAAAAAGAACGCGGAGAAGATATAGAAAAAATGAAATCACGCCTGAGTTTGAATACCTATGCAACTGTAGAAAACTGTATCGACTATATGAAATCATTGTTTGATTTAGACCACGTTAAAAATCCGGAGCTGCTGCGCAAAATAATCGGTGTACGGTATGAAATGCTGGCGAGAGAATTTTCGATACACAACAGCTACACTTTCGCCGAGGATGTATCTGTGGAAACCGTCGCTAAAATCCAGGAACTAAAATACGATATGCCGGGTGTGGATATATCCGAAACTACGCATCGTGAATATGTTTCGGGGAAAGCCGCTCCTCATATCATAGGAACTATAGGTCCGATTTATGCGGAAGAGTGGGCGGAAAAAAAGAAGCTTGATTACAAAATGGACGACTACATCGGCAAAAGCGGGATAGAACTCGCAATGGAGGATGAACTGCGCGGCAAGAACGGTACGAGGGAAGTCGTGCAAAACCAGAGGGGCGAAGTATTATCCGTCAAAACAATACAAGAACCTGTACCCGGGCGCAACGTTATAATCACAATAGATAAGCAATTTCAACTCGAGCTGCAAAAAGCGCTTGAGGATCAAATAAAATGGAACAGATCATCTACAAAATACGGATATAATGCCAAAGGAGGAGCTTGCGCTGTCGTTAGCGTAAAAACAGGCGATGTCCTGGCACTGGCGAATTTTCCGAGTTATGATATAAACGATTATAAGCAAAATTATTCCAAACTTCTTAAAGAAAAAGACAACCCCTTGTTCGATCGCTGTCTTATGGGACTTTATCGTCCCGGGTCAACGTTTAAATCCCTGATACTTGCAAGCGCACTAAACGAGGGTTCAGTCGGCACAGGGTTCGGCGTGTCCTGCAGAGGCGGCTTAACGCTGGGCGGACATCGGTTCAGGTGCGAAGGATCACATGGAAATATAGGGCTTGCGAGCGGTTTGACGAAATCTTGTAATGTTTTGTTTTATGAAGCCGGCAGAAAACTCGGAATCAATAATATTGTAAAATACGGTAATGCCTATGGGCTTGGAATTCCGCTGGAATTGGAACTAAGGCATAAAGCCGGAAACGTTTCGGCGGCGGAGCATAAACCCGACTCCGAAACCTGGAACGAGGGGGATTTGATCCAAACCGCTATAGGGCAGTCCGAAAACTATTTTACACCGCTAAGTATGGCGGTAATGACGGCGGCATTGGCTAACGAAGGGGTAAGATATGAAACCCATATTATAAAGTCAGTACAGGAATATGATTATTCTGATACGGTGAAGGAAAACAAACCTACCGTAGCGGATAAAATCCCGTTGTCAGAATCCGCTATGAATATTTTGCGCAAAGGCATGGAGGATGTTTCGGGCACCACCTACGGAGCGGGCGGTGAATTTTCGTTGGTCAATCTGGGGTATAAGGTAGGCTCCAAAACAGGAACTCCGCAGGTAAGCAAAACAAGGTTCAATTCTGCCATTATCGCATATTGGCCGACACACGATCCGGAGATTGCAATGTACGGCATCCTTGAGGACGGAGATGCCGCAAAAGCCCTGATACGCAGAGTAATAAACGCGTATGAAAAAAGTCAAAAACGCAGTTACACGAAACCGCAGCCTGCCGGAAAGTTACTGCCATAGTAATTAGGTTACAAAAAATGGTTGTAATTTTTAGTGAAACTAACAAAATAATTTTATAGCACTTTATTTTTGATCCGATTCGTGCTATAATAATCTGAAAGGTTTAAAATGATGTCCAAGGTTATTTCTGTTTTTTCGGTCACCGGCGGCGCAGGAACATCGCTTACCGCCGCGGCACTGGCTTTATCTTTTTCGTCGATGGGGAAAAGTGTTGTTGTCGCAGAAACAGGACGTTTAAGTCAGACCGGACAAGCAGGGTTCGGGAGAAGTCAGGATCTGCTGCTGGATGCGGACGGTGTTTATAATTTCGGCGATCTGCTTGAGGGGAAAGCATCACCGGAGCAGGTTGCGGTCAAATCACGGATACCCGGCGATACGGATGCCGGTGTCCGGGTGCTGCTGTCACCGGCGCACGGTTCGGTATCCGGGCTAATAAACGGAGCCGAGCATTTCAACAAAATCCTTGCTCAATTGTCCGCAAAACATGATATAATCTTATTTGATACAGCCTTTGAATTTATTCCGTTTTTTTTGAAGCAAAGCGATCTGGGTTTGCTGGTAACCGGAGTCGGGCTGAAAGAACAAAGGGATTGCGCCGGAATAGGGAGAAATTTAAACCATAACGGGAAAGTACGGCTTATCCTAAACAACCTTGATTCAAAACTGCCGGAGGGAAGCATTGATCTTGATGAAACTATAGATCGCATAGGAATTCGCTTGATCGGAATTTTACCGAAACAAAAATCTCTGCTGACTTTGAACGGGGCGTTGAAATTGGAGGGCAGTTTCAAAAAAGCGGCCGGTAATATATGCCGGCGGATTTTGGGAAAACAAGTTCCGCTGCTGTTCAAGTAAACACGATTAAAATGACAAAACATATAACGAAAGGATTGAAAACATTGAATTTAGCAATTTTAGCACATGATTCGAAAAAGGAATTAATGGTACAATTCTGCATTGCGTACCGCGGTATACTAAGCCGTCACAATATATGCGCTACCGCTACTACGGGCAACCTGGTAAGCGAAGCAACAGGATTGAAAATAGAAAAATATTTAAGCGGAACGCAGGGCGGCGATCAACAAATCGCAGCGCGTATTAAATGTAACGAAATAGATTTGCTCTTATTTTTCCGGGATCATTTGACGACGGACGGGGCAGCTCAGAACGTTTCCAACACACCCCACGATTTATTAAGGGCGTGCGACCAAAACAACATCCCGGTGGCGACAAATATTGCTACCGCCGAAATGTTGATACACGGAATAGAACGCGGAGATCTGGATTGGCGGAATATAATCAAAACCAGGAGAAATTAGTTTGAAAAATATTATCAAAGCACAACGCGGCACAGCGGATATTTTGCCCAACCAATCCTA
Source organism: Oscillospiraceae bacterium (assembly GCA_009778115.1). GTDB lineage: Bacteria > Bacillota > Clostridia > Oscillospirales > Ruminococcaceae > WRME01. The sequence continues at coordinate 41,757 of WRKL01000007.1, forward strand.
TAAATGGCGATATGTTGAGCGGATATTCGCAGAAGTTGCCACGGTTTTCGGGTTTAAAGAAATAAGAACACCGGTATTTGAAGCGACAGAATTATTTGCGCGCGGGGTAGGTGACGGCACCGATATCGTACAAAAAGAAATGTATACTTTTGACGATAAGGGCGGTCGTTCGGTCACGCTAAGACCCGAAGGGACAGCAGGGGTGGTACGGGCTGTTATAGAAAATTCTCTGTTATCGCAATCAATGCCTCTGAAAGTTTTCTATATTATCACGGCATACCGTTATGAAAAACCGCAAAAAGGCAGGGGACGGGAATTTCATCAGCTGGGAGCGGAAATTTTCGGAGCGGATTTCCCGGCGGCTGACATCCGTTTGATTGATTTC
>WRKL01000008.1 GCA_009778115.1 Oscillospiraceae bacterium
CATACACGCGGGGCGAAAAACTTCAGAATCTCCACCTTGATAGGGCTCGATTCATCAGACTCTATCTTTTTTACCCCAAACTGTCACCCATCATTGACACTTTAAGACACTTTAACAAAAAATTAACGCAACCCCCTTGACAAAATAAAAAGCATATGATATTCTTTTGGACACAAGGATAATTCGGGAAGTGCAAGGCGACAGTATCGAATGCGAATGAATTTTTGTCCGTTCTGCTTAACCTTTGTTGCCTTTGTTACGCCGGATATAGCGGATATAGTTTTTACGGGATGGGAAAAATCCCCTTGCGATAAACTTTTTATGAAGAGATTTCGGCTTTTAGTTTGAATCTTGATTGCAGGAGAATAAAGTGAGCAGAGTAAACCGCACAACTAACGCAATACGGGTCCTACTTAGCATTATCGCTGTTCTTGATAGTGCTGTTTGGCATTGCGCTGGTTTATCGAAGCAATAACTCTCGTTAAAGAACTGTAAGAGAGGCTTCACCGGCAAAATGCCGGTGAAGCCTCTCTTACAGTCATGTATTATTTATAAAGAATCGGAGGAACTAAAATGGCAACCAGAATTAAAATCTTTGACACAACTTTGCGTGACGGAGAACAATCACCCGGATGCAGTATGAATTTGCAAGAAAAATTGGAAGTGGCGCAGCAACTTGAAAAACTGAAAATTGACGTTATCGAAGCGGGGTTTGCAATTGCATCTCCGGGAGATTTTGTAAGTGTTTCAGAAATAGCAAAAGTAATAAAAAACGCTACCGTAGCGAGCCTTTGCAGAGCAGTGGAAAAGGATATTGACAGAGCGTATGAAGCCGTAAAGTATGCAGTATCCCCGCGTATACACACATTTCTGGCAACCTCGCCGATACATATGAAGTATAAATTGAAAATGACCGAAGATGAAATTCTCGAAAGAACGGGTCATATGGTCGCTTATGCGAAAAAATATTGTCCGGACGTTGAATTTTCAGCAGAGGATGCGTCAAGAAGCGACAAGCCGTTTTTAGCGAAAGTATTTGCGCGGGCAATCAAGAATGGTGCGACGGTTATCAACGTACCCGATACCGTTGGCTATTCCTCGCCGGAAGAAATGGCGGAATTTATCACATATTTGAAAAATAATGTGGATGATATAGAAAAAGCTGAAATCTCGGTGCACTGTCATAATGATTTAGGGCTTGCCGTCAGCAACACACTTGCTTCGATAAAAGCCGGAGCAACACAAGTTGAATGTACGATAAACGGAATAGGTGAACGCGCGGGCAACGCATCGCTTGAAGAAGTAGTTATGAACCTGCATACGAGAAAAGATTATTATGATGCAGAGTGCGCTGTAGACACAAAACAAATACATCGCGCAAGCAGGCTGATACAGACGATAACCGGCGTTCCGGTAGCTCCGAGCAAAGCAATAGTCGGCGATAACGCGTTCGCTCACGAAGCCGGGATTCATCAGCATGGGGTTCTGATGGAGCGCAGCACATATGAAATTATGACACCGCAGGATATAGGTATTCCCCAAAATAAAATCGTACTGGGCAAGCACTCCGGCCGGCACGCATTTGATGACAGATTGACCGAACTCGGCTATAGCCTCACCAAACAGGAGCTGGACGATGCTTTTGAAAGATTCAAGGATTTGGCTGATAAGAAAAAAATTATTTCGGACGGTGACCTGGACGCTTTGATCGCGATGAAACTTGAAACGGCAGAACAGCATTTTAAGCTGGAAAACTTCGTGATAAACAGCGGAAGTAAAATAACCGCTACATCTACGGTCAGCTTAATCGCAAACGACGAAATAATTGAAAAGGTTTCGGGCGGAGACGGCCCGGTGGATGCGTCATACAAAGCTATAAATATTATTCTCGGCAAACATATTGAACTTGAGGATTATTCGATCCGTGCAGCTACAGAAGGTGAGGATGCGCTCGGTGAAGTTATTGTCAAAATCAATATGGACGGCAGAAAAACTATCGGCAGAGCAAGCAGCACCGATATAATAGAAGCAAGCATATTGGCTTATTTGAACGGAGTGAATAAATTATGGGCATGACAATGACACAAAAGATTCTGGCGGCGCACAGCGGTCTTGATAAAGTATCCGCCGGACAGCTTATTGAAGCTGATTTAGATATAGTTTTGGGTAATGATATAACCGCGCCGGTCGCTATAAACGAATTTGAAAAGGCAAATTTAAACAATATATACTCAAAAGAAAAGATTGTACTTGTTATGGATCATTTTACCCCGAACAAAGATATAAAGGCCGCCGAACAGTGCAGACGGGTCAGGGAATTTGCAGAAAAGCATCAAATCGTTAACTTTTTTGATGTTGGCGAAATGGGGATAGAACACGCACTCCTTCCCGAAAAAGGACTTGTTAAAGCGGGCGACTGTATCATAGGAGCGGATTCGCATACCTGTACATACGGTGCGCTCGGAGCATTTTCAACAGGCGTAGGCAGCACAGACATGGCGGCGGGAATGGCTTCGGGTAAGGTGTGGCTGAAGGTGCCGAAAGCGGTTAAGATTAATCTTGAGGGTAAATTCAACGCAAATGTAAGCGGCAAAGATTTGATTTTGCATATAATCGGCAAAATCGGAGTTGACGGCGCGTTATATAAGTCTATGGAATTTTCAGGTGAAGGCGCAGCAAATCTTTCTGCGGACGATCGGCTGTGTGTAGCGAACATGGTTATTGAAGCAGGGGCAAAAAACGGAATTTTCCCCGTCGATGATAAAACTATTGAGTATATGAAACAGGCAGGAGCGGTTGATTACAAGGTTTTTGAAGCTGATCCGGATGCGGAATATGACGGGGAAATAACCGTTGATTTATCTGCGCTGAAACCCACGGTCGCGTTTCCGCATCTTCCCGAAAATACGCATCCCGTCGATGAGATAACCGAAAACATAAAAATACATCAGTCGGTTATAGGATCCTGCACAAACGGACGATATGAAGATATGGCGGCTGCTGCAAACGTTATGAAAGGAAAAAAAGTCGCAAAAGGAGTCCGTTGCATTATAATTCCGGCAACCCAAAAGATATACTTAGAATGTATAAAAAGCGGGTTCGCAGAAATTTTTATTGAAGCAGGTGCAATTATCAGCACTCCTACCTGCGGGCCGTGCCTTGGCGGTCATACGGGTATTTTAGCAGCAGGGGAACGCGCAGTTGCGACAACCAACAGAAATTTCGTCGGGCGAATGGGACACACAACGTCTGAAGTATACTTAGCAAGCCCGTATGTTGCGGCAAAAGCGGCAATAAAAGGATATTTAGGGAGGGATATAATTTGAAGGTCAAAGGAACGGTACATAAATACGGCGACAATATAGACACGGATGTTATTATTCCGGCGCGGTATCTAAACACAACTGATCCTGAAGAGTTAAAACTGCATTGCATGGAGGATATAGATGCGGGCTTTGTAAACAAAGTAAAACCCGGCGACATTATGACCGGCGGCAAAAATTTCGGTTGCGGCTCGTCGCGCGAACACGCGCCCATCGCTATTAAATCCGCAGGCATAGCCTGTATAATTGCGGAAAGTTTTGCGCGGATATTTTACAGGAACGCGATCAATATCGGTTTACCGATCATCGAAAGCGCACCGGCAGTCAAAGCGATAAAAGACGGCGATATTGTAGAAATTGATTTTGATAAAGGAAGGATCAAGGTAGGGGATAAAGTTTATAACGCACCGGCTTTTCCGCAATTTATCCAGGATATAATATCCGCCGGCGGGCTACTGAAGAAGACGGGTGCAAAAAATGGATTATAATATAGCGTTAATAAAAGGCGACGGTATCGGACCTGAAATTATAACTCAGGCGGTGAATGTGCTTGAAATTACCGGGAAAAAATATGGGCATAAATTTAATTTTAAATGTTCGCTTCTTGGCGGCTGCGCGATTGATGAAACCGGCGTGCCGCTGCCGCAGGAAACGATAGACGAATGTCTGAAATCCGACAGCGTGCTTTTGGGTGCGGTCGGCGGTCCGAAATGGGAAAGTCTGCCCGGAAATTTACGCCCCGAGGCCGGGCTGCTCGGACTGCGTTCGGCAATGAAACTTTATGCTAACATTCGTCCCGCATTCCTTTTTGAACCGTTGAAAGCGGTCTGTCCCTTACGTCAGGGCATTGCAGAAAAAGGCATAGATATGATAATAGTACGGGAACTTACAGGCGGTATATATTTCGGCAAGCGCGGGCGGCGTGTTACGAAAAACGGCACGGAGGCTTTTGATACAGAAGTTTATAACGAAACCGAGATAAAGCGCACCGCGAAAATAGCGTTTGAAACCGCAATGACAAGAAGAAAAAAACTCGTAAGCATTGATAAAGCTAATGTGCTGGAGAGCAGCCGTTTATGGAGGGAATCCGTGCATAGTATGTCGTTGGAATATCCGGAGGTAGAACTTAAGGATATGCTTGTTGATAATGCGGCAATGCAGCTGGTAAGAGATCCGTCGCAGTTTGACGTAGTGCTTGCAAGCAATATTTTCGGCGATATATTATCAGATGAAGCCGCAATGATAACAGGTTCAATAGGTATGCTTGCTTCCGCTTCGCTCGGGAACGGCAAACGCGGACTTTATGAGCCGATTCACGGCAGTGCTCCTGATATTGCGGGACAAAACAAATCCAACCCGACAGCGGCGATCCTGTCAGCGGCGATGATGCTGGAGTATTCATTTGGGTTGCGCAGAGAAAGCACGGCGATCCGGGAAGCGGTAAACAAGGTTTTGCGTGCCGGAATAAGAACATTTGATATTAAAGGCAGGGATACGGAACAGATTGTCGGCACGGTTCAGATGGGTGAATTAATATGCCGGGAAATAAATGGAATATAATGACAAATCATGGGGAGATAGATTATGAAATTAAACGGAGCGCAAATTGTTGTTGAACAATTAATAAAGCACGGTGTAACAACTGTATTTGGTTATCCCGGAGGAGCGGTGCTTCCTTTGTATGACGAGTTGTATAAAAATGGCGGTTCGATTCATCATGTGCTGACGGCGCACGAACAGGGTGCGGCGCACGCGGCGGACGGATACGCAAGAGCAAGCGGCAAAACCGGTGTAGTGATCGCAACGAGCGGCCCGGGTGCGACAAATCTTGTGACAGGCATTGCAAACGCGCACCTTGACAGCGTACCTCTTGTCGCGATTACCGGAAATGTAACGGTTCCGCTTCTCGGCAGGGACAGTTTTCAGGAAGTAGATATTGTAGGCATTACTCAGCCTATTGTTAAACATAATTTTATTGTCCGGGATGCCAAGGCACTTGAACAAACCCTGAACGAAGCTTTTTATATCGCAGGCAGCGGCCGCCCCGGTCCGGTGCTTGTGGATATCCCGAAAAGTGTTCAAAGCGACGTTTGTGAATATACAAGAGAGCGCGGTTTTTTTGAGGAGAAAGAAAAACCGAATATTCATCCCGATGATATTAAAAAAATTCTTTCGGCGCTTAAAACCGGAAAGAAACCGTACATATATGCAGGCGGCGGCGTTATCGCAAGCGGTGCGGAAGCTGAATTGCGGGAGCTTTCAACAAGGCTGTCTGCCCCGGTTGGTTTAAGCATGATGGGATTGACCGCAATCCCGGACGATTATGCGCTTAACCTTGGTATGACGGGTATGCACGGAAAATATGCGGCATCGGTTGCAAAATCAGAAAGCGATGTGCTTATTGTTTTAGGTGCGCGTTTTTCGGACCGAGCCACGGGCAACGTTGAGGAATACCGGGCGGATAAAACTATTATACATATTGATATTGATCGTGCCGAAATAGGAAAAAATATTCATCCTCATATTGAAGTGTGCGCAGACGTTAAAGAGGCGCTGACAAAATTGCTGGCAGAGCTTCCCGTTATGCAAAATGATGAATGGCTGAAACGTATTGATGAATTGAAGAACGAAGAACACGTCTCCTCAAACGATGAATTTAACCCGAAAAACATTATAGAAATGACGGAGCGTATTTGCGGCGGCGATACAATTATTGCAACGGATGTGGGACAGCATCAGATGTGGGTCGTACAGCACTATAAATTCAAAAAACCGCGTACCCTGCTGACTTCCGGCGGTCTTGGAGCGATGGGATTCGGTTTAGGTGCGGCTATTGGCGGCTGTATGGCAAATGATTCGAAACGAACCGTTTTGTTTACGGGCGACGGTAGTTTCGGTATGAATTTAACGGAGCTTTCTACGGCGGTTTCGCAGGAACTACCCATAATTATAATAATATTAAATAACGGCGTTTTGGGTTTGCCGCGGCAATGGCAAGCCGCATTTTTCGGCGAAAGGTATTCGTGCAGCACGCTAAACCGCAAAACGGATTTTGCAGCGTTGGCAAAAGCTTTCGGAGCAGACGGATATAAGGCTGAGGATCTGTCGCAGCTTGAAAAAATACTCTTGAATTTACAAGACAAAACACCGACGGTCATTGACTGCGCTATCGGAATGGACGAAAAAGTTTTCCCGATGATTCCGCCCGGCGGGTCGATCCGGGATATTATAGTAAAGGAGTGATTTAAGTGTCTGATTCAGCAGAAAAATTTACGGTGGAACTTCTTGTTTCCAATCATTACGGCGTGTTAAACCGTATTACGGGATTATATGCGCGGCGCGGGTTTAATATTGACAGCCTGCACGTTAATGAAACCGAAAATCCGCAAAGGTCGCGAATGCTGATAAGTTCAAAGGGCGATAAGTATATTCAAACCCAAATGGTTCGTCAGCTTTCCAAACTGCACGATGTAAAAAGCGTTGTTTTAATGACGCAGTCAACCGTATAAAAAATAAAAAATAAAGGGGAAATTATCATGGGTAAAATGTATTATGACAATGATTGCAATCCAAATCTTCTTAAAACTAAAACGATAGCCGTTATCGGATACGGCTCGCAAGGACACGCTCACGCTCAAAATCTGAAAGACAACAAATTTAATGTGATCATAGGGTTGTATGAAGGCTCTAAAAGCGCGGAAGTTGCGAAAAAAGACGGATTTACCGTTTTTAACACGGATGAAGCGGTTAAACGGGCTGACATTGTAATGCTTCTTGTCAACGATGAAAAAATGAAGAGTATCTATGACGATAGTGTTGCGGCTAATTTGGAAGCCGGAATGACGCTTTGTTTCGCACACGGCTTTAACATAAGATACGGACAAATTATACCGCCCGGGGATGTAAACGTAATTATGGTCGCTCCAAAAGGACCCGGGCATACCGTAAGAAGTCAATTTCTTGAAAATAAAGGCGTTCCCTGCCTGATTGCCGTTGAAAATGATGCTGACGGTAACGCAAGGGAAATTGCTTTAGCTTATGCTTCAGGTATTGGCGGCGGCCGGGGCGGAATTTTGGAAACAACGTTTAAAGAGGAAACCGAAACCGATTTATTCGGCGAACAATGTGTTTTGTGCGGCGGTGTAACCGCTTTGATGAAAGCCGGATTTGAAACGCTGGTAAATGCGGGCTATCAACCGGAAAGCGCATATTTTGAATGCGTTCACGAAATGAAGTTGATTATCGACCTTGTGGTCAAAGGAGGCTTATCGTTTATGCGGCACTCCATCAGCGATACCGCTGAATATGGCGATTATATGACAGGCAGCCGTCTCATCACACAGGCGGTCAAGGATGAAATGAAAAAAGTTCTCCTTGAAATTCAGAACGGTTCATTCGCTGAAGAATGGTTGAAAGAGAATGCCGGCGGCAGACTTAGGTTTGCAAAGATGCGGAAAACCGAAAGCGAACTGCCGGTTGAAAAAGTAGGCGGAGAATTAAGGAAAAAAATGAGTTGGAGCGGAAAAAATGAAAAGTGACGTTATGAAATCAGGGGTGGAAAACGCTCCGAAACGCTCGCTTTTGAAAGCAATGGGATATACGGATTTGCAAATAAAGCGCCCGCTTGTAGGAATTGTCAATTCATATAACGAGGTAGTGCCGGGTCATGTGCATTTACAAAACATTTCACGAGCTGTCAAAGACGGCGTATTGATAAACGGCGGAACACCCATGGAATTTAATACGATAGGTGTATGCGACGGACTTGCTATGGGGCATGAGGGAATGAAGTATTCGCTGTGTTCCCGCGAAATTATTGCCGACAGCATCGAGTGTATGGTAAAAGCGCATTGTTTTGACGCGCTTGTTTTTATCCCGAATTGTGATAAGATCGTACCGGCTATGCTTATGGCGGCGGCCCGGCTTGATTTGCCTGCGATTTTCATATCGGGCGGGCCTATGCTGTCGATTAACGGTTCGGACTTAAACAGTGTTTTTGAAGCCGTGGGAAACGTAAAGGCAGGTAAAATAAACGAAGCTGAACTTACGCTTATCGAAGAAGATGCTTGTCCGGGCTGCGGTTCATGTTCGGGTATGTTTACCGCTAATTCGATGAACTGTTTGTGTGAGGCGTTAGGAATGGCATTGCCGGGAAACGGGACGATCCCGGCCGTTTACGCGCACAGATTACGGCTTGCTAAATTAGCAGGTGAACGCATAATGAAGCTGCTGAAAGAGGATATAAGACCTTCGCATATAATGACCGAACGAGCGTTCCAAAATGCTTTGACGGTGGATATGGCTCTTGGGTGTTCTACAAACTCCGTGCTTCATCTTATCGCAATTGCAAATGAGCGCGGCATAGAGCTTGACCTCAATTTGATCAATGAAATAAGCGCGAGAACGCCTAATCTCTGCCGCCTTGCGCCTGCGGGATCCCACCATATCCAAGACCTATATTTTGCCGGAGGTGTGCCGGCAGTTGTATGCAAGCTCGGCGGACTTATTAATAATGACGAATTGACGGTGACCGGGGCAAGCATCGGTGAAAACGTTAGCGGAGTGTGCATCAAAAATAAAGATGTTATAAAACAATATAGTCCGAACGGCGGAATTGCGGCACTTTTCGGAAATCTCGCGCCGGACGGAGCAGTCGTAAAACGCAGCGCGGTAAAAAAGGAAATGCTGGATTTTACGGGGACGGCAAAAGTGTTCGACGGAGAAGAAGATGCGGTCGCCGCAATATACAGCGGACAAATCACAACGGGAGATGTAGTCGTAATAAGATACGAGGGACCGTCCGGCGGCCCGGGTATGCGGGAAATGCTTCAGGCTACCTCTGCTATTGCCGGAATGGGGCTTGACGGCGAAGCGGCACTGATTACCGACGGGAGATTTTCGGGCGCGACACGCGGTGCGGCAGTCGGACATATTTCACCCGAAGCGGCGGCGGGAGGCACAATTGCATATATACTCGACGGCGATAAAATTCATATTGATATTGAAAATCAAAAAATCACGTTGCTTGTATCGGACACAGAGCTTGAAAAACGCAGAAAAGAAATAGATTTAAGGACGGCGCAAAACATAACGGGTTATTTAAAAAGGTATGCGGCGGCGGTTTCTTCCGCTGATAAGGGGGCTGTATTATGCTGACATTAGACCGGATATATCAGGCGGCTCATGTGCTGAAAGATCAAATTCGAAAAACCGACATTATTCCTTGCTGTGACAATTTATTTATTAAAACAGAAAATTTGCAATTCACGGGGTCATTTAAAGTGCGCGGCGCGTATTTTAAAATAGCTTCACTTTCTGCAGAAGAAAAAGCAAAAGGGATTATTGCGTGTTCGGCAGGGAATCATGCTCAGGGTGTCGCGCTCTCTGCGCATAGAATGGGAATAAAGGCGACGATATTTATCCCTAATATTGCCCCGATTTCAAAAATAGAGTCAACCAAGAGTTTGGGAGCCGATGTTAGACTTGTGGACGGAATATATGATGATGCGTATGAAGCGGCTTGTGAATATCAAAAAACAAGCGGCGGTATATTTATACACCCGTTTGATGACATTGATGTAATTGCCGGTCAGGGAACGATTGGTCTTGAATTATTGGAACAAGTTCCTAACCTCGATGCGGTTGTTATACCTGTCGGGGGCGGGGGACTTATATCCGGAGTGGCGTTTGCCGTGAAAAAGTTGAACCCCGCTGTAAAAGTTTATGGTGTACAAGCGATGGGTGCAGGAAGCATGATTCAATCCTTGGAAAAAAAAGAACGCATGAATCTTAATCATATTTCAACATTTGCCGACGGCATCGCGGTAAAATCTCCCGGTAAATCTACATTTGAGATGTGCAGACAGTATGTTGACCGGATTGTCACCGTCAGCGATGATGAAACGGCAACAGCTATATTGACCCTGATGGAACAGCAAAAATTAGTGGCTGAGGGCGCAGGAGCGGTTGCGGTTGCCGCGGTTCTGTTTGATAAACTGCCGTTGAAGGGGAAAAAGGTCTGCGCTGTTGTATCAGGCGGGAACATTGATGTAAACATTCTTTCGCGCGTAATAAACAGGGGCTTGCTTACAACCGGACGTATGTCGGAGTTAAAAATTGAGATGCTGGACAAACCGGGACAGTTGAAAGAAGTATCTGCAATTATAGCGGACATGGGCGCAAACGTAATAAAAGTTTTTCATAATCCCTGCGGCGAAAATACGGATATAATCGGCTGTTATTTACATATAGCCATGGAAACAAAAAATAAAGAACATTTTTTATCGGTTAAAAAGGCTATATGTCGCAAGGGCTATGTAATTGTTGATGAGCACTAAACCCCATAATAACCCCCTAATTAAGTTTTGTTTTTTGGTTTGACTTTATACGAAGAAAATGGTAATATGACTGTATGAATATTATATTTATGGGAACTCCGGATTTTGCGGAGTACAGTTTGCGGAAGCTTTCGGGGTCAAAGCATAAAATCCTTGCCGTATTTACTCAGCCTGACAGACCCGCCGGACGCGGATATAAGCTGGTTCCCTCTGCGGTAAAAACTGCCGCGCTTGAGTTGGGTTTTGAGGTTTTTCAGCCGGATTCGCCGGTCACAGAGCATGAAAGACTGTCCGGGTATAAACCGGATGCGATTGTTGTAGTCGCTTACGGTAAATTGCTGCCCGAAAAGATTTTGAATATACCGAAATACGGCTGCGTTAATCTGCATGGTTCGCTGTTGCCCGAATATCGGGGAGCCGCTCCAATTCAATGGAATATTATAAACGGCGGCGAATACGGCGGAACTACTACGATGCTGATGGATGAAGGGATGGACACGGGCGACATTCTGCTACAGGAAAAAACAAAAATCGGCGACGAAGAAACCGCCGGGGAACTGTTTGAAAGATTAAAAGTTTCCGGAGCGTACCTGCTTTCAAAAACTTTGGATAAACTGGAAAACGGAGATATTACCCCGCAAAAGCAGGATGAAGCTGCGGCAACATATGCCCCTAAAATAACCGGTGATATGTGTTTGATAAATTTTGAAATCGGCGCAAAATCCGTGCAAAAGCTGATATGCGGTCTTTCGCCGGGTCCGGGTGCGTACACTTTATTAAACGGAAAAAAGCTAAAAATACTTCGTGCGCGTGTCGCAGACAGTGATGTTGCCGGAATAAAAAAAACCGTTGGAGCAATGATAAACAAGAACGGCAGACTCATAATCCCTTGTGTTTCGGGTGCCGTTGAAGCAACAGAAATCCAGTATGAGGGTTCACGGCGTATGTCTGCCGCTGAATTTATTAACGGGCACAAAAACCTGATCTATAACGCCTAGAGCAAACTTTTGGTAAATTGTTATGTCCGCGGTTAATTCCGGTGTTTTTGTTCTGTGAGGACAGGTTGTAAAAAATATATATTTGGAGGATTAACGCTGTCATGTTATACGGTTCTTTTTATGGTTATCCGGATTGGACTTACGCACTGATAATATTGTCCTTTTTAATTTCAATGGGTGCGCAGATTATGGTTAAGTCCGCATTCAACAAATATTCGAAAGAAATAAACTCCCGGGGCTATACCGGAGCGCAAGCGGCTCGGGAGATTTTAGATAAAAACGGTTTAAACCATGTTCAAATCGAACACGTTTCCGGAACTTTAAGTGATCACTTCGATCCGCGAAGCAATGTTGTCAGGCTTTCGGACAGTGTGTACGGATCAGAATCGGTTGCGGCTGTAGGGATCGCCGCACATGAGGTAGGGCACGCTATACAATATTCTGAAAAATACGCTCCTATGAAAATACGCGGTTTCATCGTCCCCACCACCCAGTTTGCGCCTTATGTTTCTTATCTCCTGTTGATTTTAGGGATCATGATGAGTTTTCCGGTTCTGATTAATATTGGTATCGCCATATTTTGCTTTGTAGTATTCTTTCAGCTTATCACGCTGCCGGTGGAGTTTAATGCCAGTGCCCGGGCTTTGCGAACGCTGGAACGTGACGAGATGCTGGCAAAACGCGAAATGTCCGGTGCAAAAAAGGTTTTAAACGCCGCTGCGATGACTTATGTCGCAGCACTAATCACCGCTATGCTGCAGCTATTGCGCTTGATCGCCCTTTCGAACAGAAGGAGATAGTTCGTGGATAATTGCAGAAAACAGGTGGTTTTGGCACTGGTTTCTTTTGAAAAAGATAAATCCTACTCTAATTTAACTCTGGACAAACTTTTGAGCAGATTAAAAGACCGGGAACGTGCGCGTGCCTCGACCCTGTTTTATGGTGTTATCGAGCGCAAACTGACCCTGGATTATATTATCAGCAAATATTGTTTATCCCGGATGAAAAACCTCTCCCCAATCGTGCTGAACATCCTGCGAACGGCATTGTATCAGCTTCGATATATGGACTCTGCTAAAGATTATGCCATTGTATCTGAAGCCGTTGAACTTTGCCGCAAACTTAAAAACGGATACGCAGCGGGTTTTGTTAACGCGGTATTGCGCAAATACATTAGCAAAGGTATTTTAAGCTCCGATATGTCGGGGTTACCCCCCTTTAAACAGCTGGAAATTGAATATTCCGTACCGCAGGAGCTTATAATGCGCTGGCAGGAGGATTACGGGGAATCAAAAACTCTTGAGATATTGAAATTTTCCGTTGAGCACGCACGGACAACATTGAAGGTCAACCTTTCCAGAACCAATACGAAAGCAACGATCCGTTCATTGATAAAAGAAGGATTCAATGCCGCGCTTGCATCGGATTGCAAATCTATACCCGAAAAAATACGTTTTTGTATAGAAGATTGTCTGTTTACCGACGGGTACATTGCAAGTGCGGATGCTTACCGCAGGGGTTGGATCTATGCCCAGGATATATCTTCGCAGTTGTGTGCGGCTGTTGCCGGATATTTCGCAAACCGGAGCGATAATCCTGTAATTTTGGATTTATGCGCAGCGCCCGGTTCAAAATCTTTTACCATCGCAAACATATTGAATAATAAAACCGAACCCGCACAGAACGGCAAGGGATCTGCGTATAAGATTTATGCTTACGACCTAAACCCTGCAAGAGCCGGTCTTATCCGTCAGGGAGCAAAACGGCTTGGTTTTGATATTAATGTTAACATAAACGATGCGGAGAAACGAAACGAAAACCTTCCGCAAGGTGATGTTGTGCTGTGTGATGTGCCCTGTTCAGGCTTCGGAGCCATACGCCGCAAACCGGAAATAAAGTATAAAACCGCGGCGGAGATTGCCGCTCTGCCGAATTTGCAATTAAGCATTTTAGAAACTTCCGCCGGGTATGTTAAAGAGAACGGTATCCTGTTATATTCCACCTGCACCCTGCTAAAAGCGGAAAACGAGGCTGTTGCCGCCCGCTTTTTGCAAGCTAATCCGGATTTCGAGCCGGAAATTCTCCCGGACTTTATAACCGGAGCGTTTGGGGGTCAGACCGAAACGACCATATTCCCGGGTGAAGTGAATGACGGATTCTTTATGGCAAGTTTCCGAAGAATCCGTAATTCATAATTCAACTATCCGTTGTTTTGCAAAAAAATGAAACAAGGGTTAAGAGCTATGAATTGTAAATCAAAAAAAGACATATTATCTATGAGCCGCACGGAAATTTTCGAATATATTCAAACGGCGCAGCAACCGAAATATCGCGCAGATCAAATATTCGAGTGGTTGCATCTAAGAAAAGCAGAGAATTTTGACGAATTTACCAATGTTCCTGCACAATTAATCGAGCGGTTAAAGGATGAATTTTATATATATTCGCTAAATATTGAAAAAATGCTTGTATCTAGGGTAGATAATACGGTAAAATATGTTTATACACTGCAAGACGGTGAAGTAATTGAAGCCGCAACGATGGATTATAAATACGGTTCCGGCGTTTGTATCTCAACGCAGGCCGGATGCAAAATGGGTTGTAAATTCTGTGCATCGCAAAACCCCGGGTTTGTACGCAACCTGACGGTTTCTGAAATGTTATCTCAGATATATTCGATAGAGAGAACAATCGGCGGCAAGGCTTCCAATATCACCCTTATGGGAATAGGCGAACCTCTGGATAATTTTGACAACACGGTAAAGTTCGCACAAATAATAACAGACCCGAAAGGGCGGGACTTTGCCGGACGTAAGATTTCAATCTCCACCTGTGGGCTTCCGGAAAGAATAGACGATCTCGCAAAACTGAAACTGCCGTTAAAGCTTTCAATTTCACTGCACGCTGCTTTTGACAGTCTGCGTGAGGATATAATGCCGATAAGCAGAAGATTTTCTCTGGAACGGGTGTTGGAATCGGCAAAGAATTACACAAAAGAAACAGGCAAAAGAATTACTTTCGAGTACGCTCTCATAAATAGCATAAATGACAGCGAAACCGATGCTAAAGCACTGCTGATAAAGCTGAAGGATATACATTGCCATCTCAACCTGATACCGATAAATAAAGTTGAAGGAAAAAGCTTTGAACCCAGCAGCGCGGAGGCCGCGGAAAAATTCAAGGAAATAATACAAAGCGGCGGGATAAGCGTTACCGTAAGAAGAACGCTGGGGACTGATGTAAATGCCGCGTGCGGACAACTGCGAAAGGCGGTGAAATTTTGAAATTTGCAGGCAGGACGGATATTGGACTGCAACGCCTTACAAACGAAGATTGCTACGCTATTTTGAATTTACAGGACGGCGCTGTCGTTGCGCTTGTGTGCGACGGAATGGGCGGAGAATGCGGCGGCGGAATAGCAAGTTCTATCGCGCGGGATATAATAATTGATAAATTAACCGGCGGATATAACTCCGCTATGAGCGGCTCTGAAATCGAGGAATTGCTTAAAAGCTCGGTACGCACAGCTAATTCTGAAATTTATCAACGTGCAAAAAACGATATATCATTGGACGGAATGGGCACAACGGCGGTGATTGCGCTGGTAAACGAAAGCGTATCCCACATAGTTCATATAGGTGATTCCCGGGCATATTTATGCAGTGAGGGGAAGCTTTATCAATTGACCCGAGATCACTCGGTTGTGCAGGATATGGTCGAAAAGGGCGTGATAGAAAAAGAAGAGGCGCGGATACATCCCCGGAAGAATCTTATCACCCGGGCAGTAGGGATAGAATTAGATCCCTGCATAGATTATATGAATACTTCCGCAAACAGGGAATACAATTCCGCCGACGGACAAAAACTTCTCCTTTGCTCGGACGGTCTTACTAATTGCTGCGAAGAAAGCGATATTACTAAGATATTGCAAAACGATGAAATAAGTCTGGAGCAAATGTGCGATGAATTAATAAATTGCGCAAATAAAAACGGTGGGGTCGATAACATTACCGCAGTATTATTGCGTTTATGATTGAGAGGGACGGTTACATGGATAAATTCACCGGCAAAAGGTTGGACGGACGTTATGAAATCAAAGAGCTGATAGGCATTGGGGGTATGTCCAATGTTTATAAGGCTTACAACATCGTCGAGGATCGGGATGTTGCGATAAAAATAATGAAAGAGGAATTTTTGAACAATGTGGATTTCCTCAAAAGATTTCGCAATGAGTCCAAAGCTATTGCGGCACTGTCGCATCCGAATATTGTAAAAATATTTGATGTGAACTTCGGTGACCGCATACAATACATCGTCATGGAATATATTGACGGGATCACAATGAAAGAATATATCGAACAGATAAAAATCCTTCGTTGGAAAGATGCGGTGCATTTTATCGTTCAAATACTTCGCGCTCTTCAGCACGCCCATGACAAAGGTATTGTACATCGGGATATAAAACCGCATAACATAATGCTTTTACAGGACGGCACTATCAAGGTGATGGACTTTGGTATTGCGCGTTTCGCGCGTGAGGAGGGACGAATATCCGAAGAGAAAGCGATCGGATCGGTGCATTACATTTCCCCCGAGCAAGCGACAGGCTCGCGTACCGACGAAAAATCTGATGTGTATTCCGTGGGAATAATGCTTTACGAAATGCTGACGGGAAAACTGCCGTTCGAGGGAACAACGCCGGAAAACGTAGCAATGCAGCATATGCAGGCAACCCCGATGACTCCGAGGGAGCATAACGAAACCATCCCGGAAGGGCTGGAAGAGATCGTTGTACGCGCTATGCAAAAGAATCCCGGTTCCCGTTATCAAAGTGTCGCCGAAATGCTGCGTGATATAGACGAGTTTAAACGTAACCCCGGCATAGTGTTTGAATATAAATATTTTTCTAACGAAAACCCCACAAAATATTTTAACAAACTGGACGGACAAAAGTCCGGTTTCAACGTTGGCGGCAAAGAACCGGAGCAAGGCAAAAAATCCGCAACCATCCCGATTCTGGCAGGGATTGCTTCGGCCTTTGTATTAGTTGCGGTCCTTTTTATCGTTTTTGTTATTGCTTTAGGCGGCGGCGGAAATTCGGGCGATATACGAATGCCTGATTTGGTCGGCGTTAATTTCCGTGAACTGGATGTGGAAAATGATTATAACGGCGATTTATCCGAAATAAATTTCATCGTTACCACGGGTGAAGAACACGATATACACGACAAAGACGTTATCACCTTTCAATCCGTAGCTTTCGGAAGATCCATCAAAGCTACTGCTGATGTTGAGATAACTCTCAGCAAAGGGCTAAAGCGGCACACCGTACCATCAATGGAGGGATTGGAAGTTGCGGAAGCGCGGCGAACTATCGAAGGGTTGGGACTTGAGCTGGAGAACGGTGAACCCAAAAAAGAAATAAGCGATACTGTACCCGAAGGCCGTGTTACCCGCACAGAACCCAAAGCGGGCGAACAGATTTCCAAAGAACAAAAAGTTCAGTTGTTCGTTTCGCTCGGGTCAGGGGATGACAAAGAGGTTCGTGTCCCCAACGTTGTCGGCAAAACCGAAAGCGATGCTCGCAGCGAATTGGAACAGGAAGGGTTCGTTGTCCAGATAAAGCAGGTGGAGTCAAGCAATACGGCAGGAACTGTGGTAAAACAAAGCCCGTCTGCATCCGCAAGCCGCAAAAAAGGAACCGAGGTAGTCATCGAAGTAAGCACGGGCAAAGCGCCTGAGTCTACTCTTTCTTTCAAGATAACAAAAATCCCGAAAAATCTAATGGGAACCGCTGTTCTTACGGTATACAAGGACGGAGTTGCAGCATCGAGAAATGATGTTAACTTAGCGTTACTGGGCACTTCGTATTCGTTCAACCTTACGGGCGATACCCGAAGTGTCAGAGTGATCGTAACCATCCGCCCGAAATCAGGCGGCGATGAGCAAAGAGTAGCATCTTACACCGCAAACTTTGTGAGCAAAAAGGTCACCCAAAACGAAAACATACCGACGGCTTTTAATAGATTCAGGGCAGCTTCTTCATCGAGCAGCGCACCGCCGCCGTCTCAGCCGCCGTCCAGTTCTTTACCTCCGTCTTCTGAAATTTCGTCCGAAGATCTGAACGGCGTAACCCCTTCGTCGGACGTACAGTGAGCGCTCCGATACAAGGCAGGATCATAAAGGCTGTAAGCGGTTTTTATCATGTGAAAACCGCTTACGGCGTTATTATTTCACAACCACGGGGAATTTTCCGCAAAGACGGTGAAAAGCCGTTGGCGGGCGATATGGTGGAATTGGAAATATTTGCGGATGAAACCGGTGTTATAAACCGGATCCTGCCGCGCAGGAATAGTTTTAAACGGCCCCCGCTGGCTAACCTTGACCAAATTATCTATGTCGTTTCCACTGCCGAACCGCCACCGAACAAACCGGTAATCGACCGTATGCTGGCAATCGCGGAATATAAAAAAATAGCTTCGGCTATTGTTATCACCAAACTGGATATTGATTGCTCGAACGAACTGGAGCAGATATATGCCGGGGCGGGATATAATGTATTGAAAACATCGGATCTGCAAAAAATATTGGATATGCTTTCCGGCAAGGTCAGTGCATTATCGGGAAACTCCGGGGTGGGAAAATCTACCCTGATAAACAAACTGTTGCCGGAATTGGATTTGCCGACATCCGAAATAAGCAAAAAGCTGGGACGCGGAAAGCACACAACCCGTCATGTCGAGTTGTTCGAACTGGAATGCGGCGGTTTTTTAGCGGACACTCCCGGATTTTCGGCGGTGAACACACTGGAGTATGATATTATTGATAAAAACGATTTGCAATACATCTTCCTTGAATTTGCCCCGTTATTAGGGAAATGCCGGTTTACGGGTTGTTCTCACACCGTAGAAAAGGAGTGTGCTGTGCTTGAAGCGTTAAAACAGGGGAAAATACACTCCGGCCGGCACAAAAGCTATGCCGATATGTATTCAGAAAGCAAAAACTACAAGCCATATAACTGACGGAAATCCCTAAAAAGAAAACCACCCCCGTATGAGGGTGGCTGACTTCTCTTGACTCTTAACCACCACAGCAGCAGCAAAGAATCACTACGAGAATTATAATCCAGCAGCAGTTATTATCACCGTTGAACAGCATTTGTTTTCACCTCGCTAATATCAAGTATGATATATACTATGTCAATAAAACGAATATGGTTACAATCCGCCCGCAAGGCTAACTGCCCGCAGGGTTAAGGAGGGGATTATTATAAACGAAAAATTAAACGGCGATAAAAAAATACCGGCGGAAACTGATTTATGCGATGAACATAACAAAGATAACGAGCCGGATACAAACAGGTCTGATACGGAAAATCCCAAACAAGATTCGCTGTCCGAATCAATAACCGATGCCGGCAGCGGCGATAAAAAGGACGAAACAATTTCCGGTGATTCTGAATCCGGGCAGCCCGCACCGTCTCGCCCGGACAAGCAGGGTGAAAAATCCTGTTCTGTTAAAGAAAAAGAGTCAGATATATCCCGCAAAAAAAAGAAAAAGCTATTGCGCGGAATAATATTTGCGGTATCCCTTGTGACCGTGTCCATTATGCTTGCGGTGGTTATTCTGGTTACTATCAGCGACATGATGGGGGTTGCCAAACCCGACTCGGAAATCCGTATCAATATCCCGCGTAACTCCTCCACCAAACAAATAGCGGATATATTGAAAAACGAGGGCGTTATCCGTTATGTATCCCTGTTCAGGTTCTATTCAAGAATGCAGGATGCAGACGGTTATTACCAATACGGATTGTTTTCGTTAAATTCCGCAATGTCTTACGAAGATATTATTAAAAATCTTAAACAAATTTCATCCGAACGTGACGATGTTGTGTCTGTGACTTTTCCGGAGGGTTCCCGTCTTCAGGATATTGCCGCGTTACTCGAAGAAAATGAAGTTTGCAGCTCCGAAAAATTTCTGGAGGATATTAACAATCCCGAATTTATCAAAAGTTTGAACTCCGGCGAATTTTTTGAAAAAGAAGTATCCGAAAATCCTAAAAAGTATTATTATATGGAGGGTTTTCTTTTTCCCGATACCTATGAGTTTTTCACAGGCGATGATACCCGGGCTGTAGCGGAGGCAATACTTAAAAATTTTGAAGAAAAATTCACCCTTGCCATGCGTGAACGTGCCGCCGAATTGGACTTGAGCGTTGAGGAAGCTGTTATATTAGCATCTATAGTACAGGGCGAAGTAAGTGACCCTGAGGAAATGAAAATGTGCGCAGGTGTATTTTTTAACCGCATTAACAACAACTCCGTGTACCCTAAGCTGGAATCCGACACCACGACCCGTTTTTTGCGGGATTTCATACGAAGCCGGATACGCCCTTTCGATCAGAGTATCTATGATCAATATATATTTTCCTACAGTACCTATGACAGCGATGGACTTCCGGTAGGGGCGATTTGCAGTCCGGGGGCAGATGCGTTAAATGCGGTATTGAACCCGACAGAGAGTAAATACTATTTCTTCTACTCCGACCCTAAGGGGGTTACACATTTTGCAAGAACCGATTATGAGCATGAACAAAACAAAAAAACCTACGGAAACTTTTAAAGAACCCGAAATTCTCGCCCCTGCCGGTGATTTTGAATGTTTGCAGGCGGCTGTTCGCTTTAAAGCGGATGCGGTATATCTGGGTATGCCGGAGTTTGGTATGCGTGCCGCCGCAAAAGGTTTCGGTCATGAGCATTTACCCGGGGCTGTGGAATTTGCACACCGTCATAATGTGAAGGTATATCTTACCGTCAACATTATTCCGCGTAATTCCGATATAGAAACGCTTCCCGCGCTTGTAAAAACAGCGGCAGCTTCCGGCGTGGATGCGTTTATCGTTGCGGACATAGGCACAGCGGGTATAATCAAAAATCTTGATCCCAACATAAGTTTGCATATATCGACCCAGGCGGGTGTCACAAACTATGCCGCCGCAAATGAATTTTATAAGTTGGGTGCATCCAGGATAATTTTGGCACGCGAGCTGACTTTGGATGAAATACGGCAAATACGCAGAAGTATTCCGGCGGATTTGGAACTTGAAGTTTTTGTACACGGCGCAGTTTGTGTTTCCTACGCCGGACGTTGTTTGCTGTCACAATATATGACGATGCGGGACGCAAACATGGGAAAATGCGCTCAACCCTGCCGCTGGAATTATAATCTTGTTGAGGAAAAACGCCCGGGTGAATATTTTCCTGTTTTTGAAGACGAATACGGAACATCGATTTTAAGCGCCGCCGATTTGTGTATGCTTGAGCATTTGGACAAACTGAGGGATGCGGGAATAAACGGGTTCAAAATCGAGGGACGCGCAAAATCGATGTATTACGTTTCGGTTATTACCAACGCCTACGCAATGGCAAAAAAATATCTGCCCAAACGCGGCGGGGAATTTGTGTTGCCTGAATGGATTTCCTCTGAAGTATATAAAGTCAGCAACCGTAATTACGGAACAGGTTTCTTTTTCGATCCGGGCGGTTCTTCCGTTAAAGCCGCAGAAAACGGATATGTCCGCGGTTATGGTTTTGCGGCTGTTGTCGAGGGGTATCGTAACAACTGTCTGGAAGTTTCTCAACGCGGAAAATTCTGCCGCGGCGACACACTTGAAGTTCTCGTTCCGGGTATCGAGCCTTACCGTATCCAAGCTATCGAAATGTACGACCGGGATTTTGTTTCAATAGAAAGCGCTCCTCACGCAAAGATGAAAGTTTTCATCAAATACGACAAGGAGCTGCCTAAAGGAAGCATATTACGCATCCGCAAATAAAAATTAAAATCTGCTCTTACAGGATATTTAATGCTCTTTTTATTTTTTCATGATTTTTTCGAAATCTTCTACGGCTTTGTTATCGTACCCTGCGACACTATCCGGACTGAACAATACCTTGATGGTTTGCAGCACCAATTGCAAATCCAGCCAAATCGAATAATTTTCGATATACATTAAATCCAGCGTTAATTTATCGCGAAGATCGGTGTTGTATTTTCCCCAGATTTGCGCAAACCCTGTAAGACCTGCTTTTACTTTCAACCTGTATCGAAATTCAGGCAAGTCCTGCTCCAAGGTTTGCACTACTTTTTTGCGTTCGGGCCGCGGTCCTACAAAACTCATGTCGCCCCTGAAAATATTGATAAGCTGAGGAAGTTCATCAAGTCTAAATTTGCGCAGGATTTTACCTACCTTGGTTATACGCGGGTCGTCCGCCGGACTCAGTTGCGGATCATCGGATTTTTCCGCATCGGGAATCATCGTGCGGAATTTCAAAAGATTGAATATATGTCCGTTTCTTGTAACCCGTTCCTGTTTATATATCACCGGGCCTTTGTCATATAGTTTTATCGCTAACATTTCGATCAATATTATAGGCAGCGAAAGCAATAAAATAATGCCCGAAACGCTTATATCGAATAACCGTTTTGCCGCCATTTGCTCAAAAGTGAGCCCGCGCACCGTCGCTGAATAGATCGTCATGTCGTCAACTATCAAAAATTTGGAATATTTTATTACAATATCCTCAACATTGGGTTTATAAAAAATCATTTTATGGTGTTTATAACAATATTCTAAAAGATGCGGACTTTCGCTCTTGGGTGTATCCAAAATAAAAATCGCTTCGTGGTCGCGTATCGCGTTTTTTATGCCGGGATTATCGTATTTTATCGTTCTTTTAATTTCCCATTGTTTTTTGTAGCTCTTTATTTTTGCGATATGAGCGGGCAGGACACCCTCATCCCCGTATATTACAAGGGTCGGAACAGGGTCGTTCGCCTTGAAATATATAAAATTACCGAATCGGGTAAAAGTTATGATAACAATTATTTGCCCGAAAAACGCCACTAATAAAATTCCCACCGTATGGAGACTGACGTGCCTGAGCATTACCGAAAGCTGAAAGAACGTTAAAACATCACAAAAAAAGGTTGCGAGCACTATCGAACGGATGATTTCGCGGCTTTTTTTTGCCCCGATTTGCCATCCCCCGTATATATGGATCAATACCAGACCCAGTATCGCGAATGTCGGATAAGCTATTGCAGCGGTACGCGAAAACCGAAGTAACTCAATTTTGTTATCTACCGTGGAAACATTTAAAAACAACACGAAGAAAACCGCCATTACAGAACCGAACATTATCAGTTTCAAAAAAAACAGAATTGTCTTTTCAAAGCGCCAAAAAAATTTTTTCATTTTTCTTCTCCGAAATTTTCTGTGGTATCTGGAATGTATTTTTGCGGGCTAAAAGGCAAGAATATATTTTATGAGAAAAACAATAAAACTTTGCGCTTTCTCCGCCGCCGTCGTTTGCTTTTTTATATTGGGACTTATCTGTTATTACGAATTTACTCTTCCCGGTTATTTTTATGTGTTTAAAAATGAAGATTTAAAACTTGATACCCGATTTAAAATTACAGCAGACAGCACCGCTGTGTTTATGGAAAACCGTTCAAAACCGGCTGTTAGCATTCCGGATGAAAATATATCCGCCGGTTTTTCAGGCACGCAGGGGCTTACCTTAAAATTATTTGGCGCGTTTCCCGTCAAGAATGCCCGTGTGCAAACTATAAAACGGTCTATGCTGGTTCCCGGCGGCAACCCTTTCGGTGTAAAGATGTTTACCAAGGGTGTTATGGTCGTGGGAGTAAGTGATGTCGAAACTCTCAGCGGTGTGGTTAATCCTGCTAAAGCTGCAGGTATTAAGATGGGTGATATTATATATCTGGTGAACGGCGAAAAAGTTTCCACCAACGAAGAAGTCGCACATATCATCAGCAGGAGCGGAGGAAACCCCGTTGATATTCATCTTGAGCGTAAAAACAAGGGAATTAATCTTACAATGGTCCCCGCGCTTTCTAAGGATGATAACAAATATAAAGCAGGGCTTTGGGTACGCGACAGTTCTGCCGGAATCGGGACGATAACATTTTACGACCCGACCGAAGGTGCATTTGCCGGATTGGGACACGGGATATGCGATGTTGACACGGGAGAAATACTTCCGCTTCTTTCCGGCGAAATTGTCAACGTGAACATAGATTCTGTCCAAAAGAGTGTAGCGGGTACGCCGGGCGAATTGAGAGGATCGTTTTTGCCGGGTTTTGCCGTTGGGAATCTGCTGCTCAATGACGAATCCGGAGTATACGGACAAGCTTACCGCCGTGCTGTCAGCGGAAAAGCTATTCCTATGGCGCTGAAACAGCAGGTAAAACCGGGCTCTGCAAAAATTTTGACCACTATCAAGGGAAGAAAGCCCAAAGCATACAAAATCGTTATTGAAAAAGTTGCGGCAAACAGCAGTGTGAAAACAAAAAACATGATTATACGGATAACCGATCCGGAATTGCTCGAAAAAGCAGGGGGGATCGTGCAGGGGATGAGCGGGAGCCCGATAATACAAGGCGGAACGCTCGTGGGTGCTGTGACCCATGTTTTTATCAACGACCCTGTAAAAGGGTACGGGATTTTTGCTGAAAATATGCTGGAAAGCCAAAATTCTATAGGTTTTGATAAAGCGGGATAAAAACAAAATATTTCCTGAAACCGGCGGTGTTCGTGTGTTATTTTTCAAGCTGTCTTTATTCCGTTTGTTCAGATTCTCCCGGCGACGATTCAGAAGGTGTGTCCGTTGGTATTTCCGATACTTCCGATGTTTCCGGTTTGGATTGTTCAGATTGTGAAGATGCTCTCGCAGAGCTTTTCTGGGATTTTGAAGATCGCACGGAGCTTGATTTTGCCGAAGATTGCGCACTTGAGCTTGAGCCGGATTGCGCCGCAGAACTTGTGGATCTTACCGATGCGGCACTCGAGGGTCTGGGCTGAGTGACCCGGCTGTAATAAGAATACGGTGGGACAGAATATCCCTCGGAAGATACAGCGGAAACTTCGCTGTCGTCCAGCGCAGGGGCTGATTCTGTAGAAGAATATTCTACAGGGTCAAATTCGGGGCTTATATTTCTAAGCTGCGGCGGTTTTTGTTTGTTGTTTTTGGCATACCACAAATCAGGATAAAGCGGCGTTGGATTTATGCGCGCTCCGGAAGCGTCCACTTTCTCCCCGGGGCGCAGCATACGGGCAACCACTACAAAACGAGTGTCGGTATTTTGCCCCAGTTCATAACTGCAGGTGGACAAGGTCAAAAGGTAATCATCAGGGGTTACATCCACATCAGTTTGTATAATAGAACGCAGCTTTACTTGGTCTGCGTACCAATTGAAATGTCCGTCGCTCTCTTTATCCACAAAATGATGATAGTTGAATACCGGACCGTCCTTTTCGTCCATTGTCGCCAAGAACGCACCGAATACTACCCATTCTCTTTCGTCGTAAACGGTATCGAAAGTTATGACCGGGTGTTGTTTGTAAAAATCAACATTATTATAATTTAACAACTGCGCAAAAAACTTCCCTGTTTTAATATTGTGAGAATACATAATGGTGTTTGTGGAAAAAGTTTGCGGCATAATGGTACACCGGTAATCGAGGAACGGAACCCCAAAATCACTGTAGGTTTTATTAAAGCTTCTTTTCAGATAATATTCGTTATCGTCCTCTTTTTGCACAACCGGATAATTGACATCGGTTCCGGGAATATATATCCATCCCTTTACATCCTGATTTATACCGTATAATCCCGCGAACTTTTCTAAATATCCTTCGGGCAGGTCTGATAATTGACGGGCAGAGGGTTCTCCTCTGTATGCGTTAACAGCGTTTTCGATAATTTTGTCCGCTTCGTGGTTCTCAAGGAAATATCTTGTTAACGGAATTGCTGCGCACACAAACGTCACGAGTGCCGCCAATAATACAAACTTGCGTATCACTTCTAACGTCCTATCACCTTTCCAAGGGATAAAAAACTTCAGAAAGGACATAAAAGGATTTCGTTTTGTTACTTGCGTTTTTTCATCTTCATTTTTTGCCGCAGGGAATGATGCGTATTCATACCTTGTGAATTCCCCCGCCGCATCCCCGGAGAGATAACGTTTTAGCATATGCAAAGCTGCGGTCACCGTTTTGGTACGAATAGTATCCCGGTTTTCATGTTCATCTGTCCACATAAGTTTTTCTACCCAGATTTCGCCATCAATCGCCAAAGCGACGAAAACCGTACCTACCGGTTTTTCGGGAGAACCCCCGCTTGGACCGGCTATTCCTGTGATTCCGACCCCCACATCCGCTTCGGATATTCGCCGTATTCCTGCGGCCATCATCGCCGCAACGGTAGAACTTACCGCGCCGGATTGTTCAATCGCTTCCTGCGTAACTCCGAGCAACTTTTGTTTCGCTTCGTCCGAATACGATGTTATCCCCATATCAAAAACGCCCGAAGCTCCGGGCACATTTGTAAGTGTGCCCGAAAACATACCGGCGGTGCAACTCTCTGCAGATGCAACTTTACGCCCTAAAGCGTTAAGAATTTTTACAGTTTCACGCGCTGTTTTTTCAAGATCAATATTTTCAAAATCAATATTATCCAGCATTTATATTTCCATCCCTTTGTGCGATTAATATCCTATTGTCAAATCTTTGGATATTTTTTGAAACTTCATTTTTATCGAACTTTCCTGTGTGTTGAGCTTTTGTTCTTCTACCATTACCGCTTCTAAAGACGGTCTGGTTTTCGGATGTTTTGGAGTGAACACCGTGCAGCAATCTTCATACGGTAATATCGAAGTTTCGTATGTTCCGATTTTACGCGCTATTTCGATTATTTGGTTTTTATCCATGCCTGCAACCGGACGCAGCACGGGGAACCGGGCAAGTACATCAACACATATCAAAGCATCTAATGTTTGGCTCGCTACCTGTGCGACACTCTCACCGGTGATTATCGCTTTCAGGTTCTGCCTTTTTGCGACATTGTTAGCCGTTCTCATCATCATTCGTCTTGTCAGTATTGTCGCATATTCTTCAGCACAGTTTTTTTGTATCGCTTGTTGTATGCCTGTAAATTCCGCTACATGAAGATTGATGCTTCCGGTGTATTCGCTTAATTCCCTGCATAGCATAACAACCTTTTCCAGCGCCCTGCCGCTTGTGTAAGGCGGGCTGGAGAAATGCAGTGCTTCCAACGCTATTCCGCGTTTTGCCATCATGTATGCCGCTACCGGGCTGTCGATTCCGCCGGACAACAAAACCAAGGCTTTCCCCGAACTTCCCAAAGGCAATCCGCCCGCGCCGGGAATCTGGCCGCTATGGATATACGCGCCAAAATCGCGGATCTCGATCGTAACCGTTATATCCGGATCGTGTACGTCAACTTTCATGTTCGGTAATTCGTCTAAAATACAGTTTCCTATTTCAGCGCAAATTTGCGGAGACTTTAACGGAAACAGCTTGTCCGACCGCTTCGCTTCCGCTTTGAATGTTTTCGGCTTATCCTTATCGGTATTCAAGCGATCCGAAACTACCTTTATCGCCGCGTTTCTTACCGCTCCCATTTCCTTTTCGGTTTCCCACGCTATACACAACGCGGCTATCCCGAAAACCTTGCTGACTTTTTCAAGTATATCCTCATATGAAAACGATGAAAATTCATCGGCGGTATCGAATTGATCAGCCGGCAGAATATAAATTGTCGATTGAGCTTTTTTTATTTCAAATTCGCCGCAGTCTTTGATCACCGATTTTATGTTTTTAATCAATATATCTTCAAAGGTTGATTTATTTAATCCCTTTAACGCCATTTCGCCGTATTTTGCCAGAAGTACTTTTCTCATAATACACGCTGTGCGCCAGGCTGCACAAAAATCATAACATAATGCCGCCTGCGCCGACTCGGTTCCTTTCTCGAATGTTTTTTAAGCTAAAAATTCCATTCCCGCTTTTAATCTGTTTACAAATTCATTTATATCCTCTATTGAGGTTTCACGCGAAAAGCTGATCCGAAGCGCGGTGTCTATCTCCTGCGGACAAAGATTCATTGCGGTCAAAACATGGCTGGGTTTTCCCCGGCCGCACGCGCTCCCGCTCGATACATATATATCATGCTGTTCCAAATAATGCAGCATGATTTCGCTTTTGACCGTATTCGTCGCAAAACACATGATATGCGGAGCAGCATCTTCTTTTGAAATTATCCTTATAAATCCGGTATTGCGCGCATCAGTGTTTGCGGATATGCTTGCAAGCTGTTTTCTCAGATGCATATTTAAGGATTTATAATGTTCAAGATTTGTTTTTATATCGGGGTAAACATATTTGACCGCCGCCGCAAAACCTGCTATCAGCGGAAGGCTCTGTGTTCCCGGTCTTATCCCTTTTTCCTGTTCTCCGCCCCTCATCAACGGTGTTATCCGTGTTTTTTCTTTCAAGAACAGAGCACCTATCCCGGGGGGAGCGCCAAGCTTGTGTCCGCTCACACTGATCAAATCCGCACCCAACCTGTTTGCGTTCAAAGGATACTTACAAAAAAACTGCGCCGCATCTATGTGTATTATTACATCAGGATATTTACGCTTTACTTCCCGAACGATTCTGTGTACATCTATTCTCATTCCTGTTTCGTTATTCAGAGCCGATAGTGTTATCAGCGTCGTTTTTTCGTCCACAATGTTTATAATTTCATCTTCAATTGTTCCGGTTTGATGTTTATCGAGTTTTATAGGATGTATTTCCCATCCTTCTTGTTCCAAATGTTTTAGCGGGCTTAAAATCGACGAATGCTCAAAAGCCGTTGTAATTATCTTTTTCCCCCTGCGCACATAAGCGTTTGCCGCTCCGTATAAAGCAATGTTGTTGCTTTCGGTAGCGCCGGAAGTGAATATTATTTCAGATGGAACGGCTCCCATAAATTGTGCAATACAAGAACGCGCCGCTGTTATTTCTTTTTCCGCTTCAAGTCCTAATTTGTGTAAAGAGGACGGATTACCGTACATCTTTTGCATAACAGACGAAACGGCATCCGATGCCGCTGTGCATATCGGGGCGGAAGCGGCGTTGTCAAGGTATATCGTCTTAATACCTCCCTCGAACAGAAATTAAATTTTCAGTTATAATCCCAATTTCTCATTGAAATTAATATTAAACCTCTTCGAAAATCACTTCGCAGCGCATGAACGTTCGCAGCGCATGAACGGAAGATTTTTCGTCAAGCGTGTTAATTTATCCTTAAATATCCATGATATTCTCATCAAAACTTCCTTGTTTGACGAAAAATCATCTGCGTTCATACATCACGTTTTAGTTTTTGAGGAGGTCTATTTTTTGCCATGTACTTCGAACTGCTGTATCCGTGCCACGCCGTCCGCACCCGGATTTGTGATATAAATTCTTGCGTATCGTCCGTTTACGGGTTCGACTTTTTTATCCAGCCACGCATCGGTGTTCCCCGTAACGGTGTCAGCATCAATCCAGCTTTTTCCGTCCAAGCTTACCTGAATTTTAAAATCTTTGGTATTCAGCGATTTGTCGGAGTATGCGCACTCCGCGTTCATCAAAACATATCTTGATATTTCATATTCTTCCCCAAGATCCACGCATACCCAGCTGTCGCCGCTCTTTGAGGTTTTCCAGCCTTGTCCTTTAGTGAAAGAACCGTTGGTTACTTTATCCGGGCAGAATGAAACGCTGTTTTCATCCGGATCCGTACTTGATGCGGTAGCTTTTGCTTGCAGCGAAACGCAGAACGGACAACCGTAAGCTTCGCGGAACAACATTGCCAGATGGTCGGCGCGAACGAATTCGACTTTATCGCCGAATCTTTCTCTGAGCGCTTCATATACCCTGTTGATACCTTCAACGCCCATTTCCCATGAAACCGCTTGCGGACAGTAAAACATCGGCTCGTGCCCGTCCCATGCCTCAATATCTTCGGTGAGGATTCTCAGAACTCTCGGCTCGTCACCGTCGTAACGGGGTTTTGCGGTAAGAAGCGGCATTTCGTCTTTCATGATCTTGAACATAACTTGTCCGTCCATACGTTCCTGGATTGATACGCCGGTTAACGACGGACAGTATTCTTCATATATATAGTCCTGATCATCGCGTATAAAGTTCCATGCGGCTATGTAGTTATATCCGGTTTTACGGAAATATTCATTGGTAAGCGTGCAATATTTTTCGAACCATTCGTTTTTCCATCTTTGCGGGTCTGTATAACCAAGCCCCGACGGTCCGGATATTATAAGGTCGTTTTCTGTCGCTGTGTTGTAGAAAAAATTGAGCATCTGCGGCCCCGCATCATAAAGAGCGGGAGAGCAGGTCCAGCTTATGGGGTATTTCCCTCTGTTTTTATTCGGCCACAACACATCGTCTTTTTTCATAGCGTGCTGGCAATATTGAATATTATCTCCGTCACTGACCATAAAAGCAACATAGAACTTCGTTTCGAGTTTAGGCTTTTTGGGGATTACTGGAACATTGAGTTCCTGGCTGAATCCGGAATAGACGGTATAATTTTCGTAATAATCAGCGGGGACGGTAGGGATACCGTGTTCGGAGTTGATCCGGATCGTTGCACCCTCTTCGGGACCCCAGCCGATGCAGTATGTTTCCACCGGAGTGGTATCTTTGAAAAACTTTTTGATATACTCTGCTTCTTTTTCGATGCGGGGATCCAGCCACATAACCATTAATTTTGCGGCAACCGCGAGATCTCTTATATATGCCAAATGATGTTGTTCGGCATCAACACTGACAAACAGCCGTTTTGTGCATTTTGGCCATATGTTTTCGAGAGCGTAGTCGTAAACTTCAAACTTATCCTTGAATCTGCCGCGGAAGTCGTGCAGAATTTTGAACCCGAAAGGTTCGAGTGTAAGAATATCGGCGATCCTCGCGGACACGATCAACGCATCTTCGAATCCTGCCAGTGTGGTGGCGATGTTTTTGGTGTCAAAGATCTCATCGTCATAAACAATGATTCCCTTGATCAAGGACTTATACTTTTTTATCAGAGCGTAATAATTATCGGTTTCCGCCATTTCAATGCCATGCTCTCCGGGCCAGTTTTCGGTATCCTGCCATGATTTCGGCTTATCGAAAACTATTATTTGCGGTTCGATCCGATTTGCAAGCCCTTGCAAACCTGTTACCAGGAGTTTAACGTCGTTCGGTTCCCTCCCGACGAAAACCGCATCGAGCGGCTTAACAGTTTTCCCGAAACGCGGGAATATTTGCCCTTTCGGCCAATTGAGTCCGTCCATAAATAATTCCTCCTGTTTTTTGAAATTTGTCAATTGTTCTATTGACATTTTTTATTTGAGATTTTTATTTTTGGGATTTTTATTATATTTACCTTTGGGTTTTGTGTTATATTTTATGTTGTCCCCCGACTCAACGTCGTCATCCCCGTACGTTTCTTCCAATTTTTTTCTTGCTTCGGCGATTCGGCGTTTTTCGTATTCTTTCGCAGAAATTTGCTCCGGAGTTCTTTTTTTGTTGTCAGCATTTTCATCGTCTGTGTTTTCGTTAATGTCGCCGCCGTTATCGACGTCTTCTTCCGTTTCGGCGTATATTACTTTCTTTTTAGACGGTTTTCTGCGTGCTTTCATCGCTTCCTGTTCTTTGGCTATTAATTCTTTCGGGTTATACATTTTGTTCAAAATTATGGCTTGCACCACACCCAGCGCTCCGCCGATCATCCAGTATAAACTCAAACCAACCGGGAACATAAAGGACATCCACACCGTCAATAGAGGCATTATATACGTCATGCCTTTCATCATACCCGAGCCGCTTTGATCTCCGAGCTGAGCAGTAGGGCTGATACGCATAGTGAGCATGGTAGACATAAACGTGACCGCTCCTGCGATTATCGGAACCAGTATCAGAAGGTTAAACGCAAGTGTAGGTATTACGCTTAGGTCTGTGCCCGGAATCCAGAAGAAACTGAGGTCGATCCTGCCGATTTTATCCGTGAAGTTTTCTACAAATTCGACATGGCCGTTACCTTTCATAAGTTCAACGGCTTCGCTGTTGTTAAAAAGCTTTATCAAATTAAGATCTAAAAGACGGTTTCCGACATTGATAGCTCCGTCTTTCAACGCGTTGGAACCCAATAAATTTTCCAAAAACTCCGCTCCCAGACTGTTCGCTACTTCAACGGCGGAATCTTTTAGCTCGGCCGTTATGCGCACAATATAGGTCAGGGGTTTGTACACTACTTCCAGTAAACCGAATAACAGGACGAACGGGACAAGCTGGGGAAGACATCCGCCAAGAGGTTTATAACCCTCCTGACTCATCATTTTTTGCATTTCTTCGTTATACTTTTGCTTATTGTTCCCGTATTTCTTTTTAAGCTCGTCCAACCGGGGTCTGAACGCCGCCATCTTGATTGATGACTTGTGCTGCTTGATACCCAGCGGAAACTGCGCAGTTCTTGTGACGATCGCAAATATTATGAGTGCCGCACCGTAGTTGGGGATACCCTGATATATAAACCACATCAGCCATCCCAGCGGGGTTGCGATAATGTCTATAAAAAAACCCATTATTTATTATCCTTTCAACCGATTCAACCGATTCATTCAAAATGCCGGGTAATAACCCCTTTATTTTCAAAACCGATTTCAATAATCATGAATGTCTGCATTTAACCGGAAATTAACATTAATATCCCAGAATCTTTTTGCGCTCGTTGTCAGTCCAGTGCAACGCTGTTTTTATACCGTCTTCTATGGTAAGACCGGTCTCCCAGCCTAATAATCTCCGGGCTTTGTCACAATTGGTATAAGCTCCCGCGACATCGCCTGTCCGTCTGGCGGCATTTTTGATCGTAATATCTTTGCCGAAAACGTTTTGGAACGCCGCGACGAATTCCTTTACAGTGACGCCTTTGCCGCTCCCGAGATTAATAACACAGTAGTCACCGTCCTGTGCGGTGAATATTTCGTCGAACTTCTCCACTGCAAGAATGTGAGCGCGCGCAAGATCCCAAATATGAATATAATCACGAATAGCTGAACCGTCCCGGGTGGGCCAGTCCGTACCTGCAATACGAAATTCGGATTCCGCTCCCAGCGCGGTGTTAACAAGCTTGCCCAGTATGTGCGACGGATCGGGCACAAACGGACCGGTGCGCATTTTCGGATCAGCGCCTATAGGGTTAAAATATCTCAGCGAAATTCCCTTAAAATATCCTGCGCCGCAAAAATCCTCAAGCGCAAGCTCCATACACAGTTTTGTTTTTGCGTAAGGGCTCAGGGGGAACAGCTCGCTGTCTTCGGTAACCATAAAACTTTGCTTCGTTTTGTAAAGTGATGCGGAACTCGAAAATATGATCCTGCCGATACCCAGGGTTTTGAGCGAATGAAACAAATCAATGGATTTAGCGACATTTTCCGTATAGTACAGGTAGGGATTTTCTACCGATTCGGGGATAACGATCCGTGCGGCACAATGTATACAATGAGTTATATCCGGGTGCTGTTTTACAATTTTTTCGAGCAAGTTATGGTCGGCAATATCCCCCTCGTATAATATCCGTCCGTCCGCAAACTTCCTGCATCCGGTCACAAACGAATCGAATATAATAGGGGTATACCCCGAATCAAGTAACGCTGAACATATAGTGGAGCCGATATAGCCCGCACCGCCGGTAACCAAAACTTTCAAATTTTTCACCTAATTTTCCTTTTCCCGGTCGCTGATTATAAATTGCCGCGCGGGAACCGGTACTCATGTTCGCTTATGATTTTTTTTGCGCAAATGCGGAACTTGATCAAGTCCGCCCTTACTGAAAGGATTACATCTTAGGATCCGCCATAATGCAAGGAATGTTCCCTTAAACGCGCCGCGCTCCTGTATTGCCGCAATAGCGTATTCCGAGCAGGACGGAACATATCTGCAGGACGGGGGCAAAGAGGGGCTTATTTGCTTTTTGTACAGACGTATAAGACCGATTAAAATCTTTTTCATTGTATTTGCCGATTTTGGCGCGTATTCGGTTTAGCGCGGTTCGCAAGAGGTGCTTGCGAATTTGATAGCAATAGATTTAAATGCTTGCGGATAACATCTCTGACTGCATTCGAGTTTGCGGAGGGAGTGCCGGCGCGTGCCGCAAAAACCAAATCGTATCGCCGCAGATCGAACTCTTTTTCCAGTTCGGTGAGCGCAGCGGTAATCACCCGTTTTGCCCGGTTACGGCATACAGCGTTGCCGATTTTTTTCGCGGTCGAAATACCATAACGTCCGGTTGAGCGTTTGTTTCTCAGCGCATAAGTGACAACCAGCGGATGTGCTTTATACGGCGCGTTATAATAAACCCTTTTAAACTCTTTGTTTAATTTTAGTGTTGTAAGATTTCGCATTCTCTTATTGCGCGAGACGCATTCTGCCTTTGTTGCGGCGGCGTTTTAACACCTTGCGCCCGTTTGCCGATGCCATGCGTTTTCTAAATCCGTGCACTTTGTTCCGATGTCTTTTTTTAGGTTGATATGTCCTCTTCAATGAAAAATCCTCCAAAATGTAGAAATTTTAACTTGCAAATACATAGTATAACTTATATCAACATTCAAAGTCAAGCGATTAAGGGCAAAAACCGATTCTGTTAATGATACTTTTACAATTCGGGAATGGACACCGGTTATTGCAACAAACGTTTTTGCGCTGTTTTTTCATATTCGCTGTCCTTAATACCCCAGCAGGAAAAAGGGTGTATGCTTATTCCGCCGCGGGCGTTAAATTTTCCCCTGACTTCGATGTATTTCGGCGACAAAATTTTGCGGAGATCCTTTAGTATAATATTAACACAATCCTCGTGGAAATCACCGTTGTTGCGAAAACTGAATAAATACAATTTTAAGGATTTGCTTTCAAGCATCTTTTTTGACGGGATATACCGGATCGTAATAATACCGAAATCCGGTTGTCCGGTCAAAGGGCACAAGCTGGTAAATTCCGGACATTCGAATTCAACGGTGTAGTCAATATCAGGATGCTTGTTGGTGAAAGTTTCCAGCAAACCGGGATCGTATTCGCTTTTGTAATCGGAAAAACCGCTGCCGAGTGATATTACACCTTCAAGTTCTTCGGATGTTCTTGACATAAAACATAAACTCCTTGTTATTCTTCTTTGTTCATCTTCATTTCCATCCATTGCTGGCGTGAAATCAAGACTTTTCGCGGCTTGGAACCGTTATGTTCGCCCACGATACCCCGCTGCTCCATCATGTCTACCAGCCGTCCGGCGCGGGCATATCCTATCTTTAGCTTTCTTTGTAATGTAGATGCAGCCGCCTCATTCGCATCAACCACCAGCTCCACAGCCTCATCATACAGGTCGTCGCCGGATTCATCAGAATCTGCGGCGGAGCGCCGGGCGGATTTTTCGGAGATAGCCTGCCTGTCGATCTCATCCAAAACTTCATCGTCATAATGTGCCGAGGAGTCCTTGGATTTGATATGTTTTATAACTCTGTCGCGCTCGTCGTCGTCCACAAAACAACCTTGGATACGGACCGGCTTATTCACACCTATGGGCCGGAACAGCATATCCCCGTTTCCTAAAAGCTTTTCGGCACCGATCCCGTCAAGGATGGTACGCGAATCCACATTGGAAGAAACAGACAACGCTATACGGCTTGGAATATTTGCTTTTATCAAACCGGTAATAACATCAACCGAGGGTCGTTGTGTCGCGACTACAAGGTGCATTCCGGCGGCGCGCGCAAGCTGTGCTAAACGGCATATGGAATCCTCAACTTCCTTGGGGGCAGCCATCATCAAATCCGCAAGCTCATCCACAATGATAACGATCAGCGGCAAGTGGTCAAGCTCATTATCCTGTTGAGCAAGTTTGTTGTAGCTTTTTATATCCCGCACGCTTTTATCCGCGAATAAACGATAACGTTTAAGCATTTCGGTGACAGCCCAACCCAGCGCCCCCGCCGCTTTGCGCGGGTCGGTAACCACGGGCACAAGAAGGTGCGGTATTCCGTTATAGACGTTCAATTCGACTTGTTTCGGGTCAATCATCAGCAGCCGCACTTCATCGGGAGAGGATTTGTACAGCAGACTTATTATCATGGAATTTATACATACCGATTTTCCCGAACCGGTTGTCCCGGCTATGAGAAGATGGGGCATTCCGGAAAGATCCACTATTTGAGCGGCACCGGATATATCCTTACCCAGTGCTACCGAAACCTTGCTTTGGGATTTTTCAAATTCGCCGCTGTCAATCATATCGCGCAAATTTACCGTTTCCCTGTACTTATTGGGAACTTCGATACCGACAGCGGATTTGTTTGGGACGTGCGGTTCTATACGAACGCCGGCAGCCGCAGCCAGATTTAACGCAATATCGTCTGCAAGATTGGTAATTTTGTTCACTTTAACGCCGGCAGCCGGTTGTAATTCATAACGTGTGACCGCCGGACCCCGGGATATGTCGAGTATTCTGGTTTGTACACCAAAGCTTTTTAATGTGTCTACAAGCCGTGCCGCATTTGCTCTAAGCTCTTCGCCGGCATCGGAATTTTTTGAACGGCCGGATTTTTTCAACAAATTTGTAGAGGGGAATATGTATTCGTTTTCTTCGCCGTTGTCGTTATCATAATATTTTTCTTTTCTTAGTTTGGACGGTGCCCGCGAGGGTCTGGTAGCCCGTGAAATAATGTCCTCATAATCTAACGGAGCTCCCTTTGTATTCCGTGTTCCGTTGTTTCCGGCAGATTCCGGCTCGAGCGGTATATCAATTCTGGAGCGTTCGGTGGGGGATGAAACCGGATGCTGCGGCAAAAAATCATTTTCGGATCCGTTGTAAGGATCTTCTTCGTCCCATGAATGGTCTTCCCTATCCCGTGCAGTTTCGGAATAACTGTGGGTAAGCTTTTTGAAAGGTTTGGATATGATCCTGAAAAGACCCGGGAGCGTGCTTCCGGTAAAGATCATAGCAAAGGTGAAGAGTAATATTATAATTATTATCCCTGCGCCCGACCGTCCGCAAAGGGCAACTATCGGTAAACCAAGCAATGCGCCGACTATTCCTCCGCCTGAAAGATTGGTTCCGTTTTCATAAATCACTCCAATTATTTCCGCAAATCCGCCCTCAAGTTTGATATCAACAAAAATGTGTGCCGCAGAACATATAAGTATAACGATCACAATTATCTGCCATAATTTACCCTTGGTTGAAACTTTGGGACTGCTCATCGACGAAATTATTGAAATAAAGATGAAAAGCGGCCCCAGGAGCATTGCTCCGAAGCTGAACATCCCGTACAGGAAATCGTGCAGCCATTTCCACATATTAGTTCCTTGAACAAGCGCGAGAGCGGTAAGGAACAATCCGAGTGCGAAAAAAACAATTGCCCGCAGCTGACGATTCTGTGTGACAATTTCCTTTTGTTCGGCTTTTAACGGTTTTTCCGGCTTTAACGGTTTTAACGGTTTGCGTACAGCCATATTTTAAACATCCTTTACAGTTCAAAAATTACCCGGTTCCGAGACCGATAATAATTAGACTTCCTCGAAAATCACTTCGCAGCGTATGAACGGAAGATTTCCCGTCACACGGCGTTAATTTATCCTCAAATATCCATGATATTTTCGTCAAAATTGCCTTGTTTGACGAAAAATCATTTGTGTTCATACATCATTCGCGGTAATATTGGATGCACGGCAGACAAGCGAAGTTTGCGAAAAAGCGGTCAAAAACCGCTGCGGCTGATTCCGTAAATTATTGCAGCTAAACCCACGATTGCGGTATAAATCGAAAAAATGATAAACTTATTCGTCCGCAAAAGCAGTTTTACAAGCATTATCGCGCCGAAACCTACTGCTGCTGAAACGATAAGCCCTATAA
Organism: Oscillospiraceae bacterium; assembly: GCA_009778115.1. Lineage (GTDB taxonomy): Bacteria > Bacillota > Clostridia > Oscillospirales > Ruminococcaceae > WRME01. The sequence goes on from WRKL01000008.1 coordinate 37,476, forward strand.
TAACAGCGAAAATAACGAGCGTGTCTGCATCTGAAGTTTTACTTAATCCGCTTATTTCGGAAAGCGCGCCTCCTAAAATAGCAGGTATGCTCAAAACAAAAGAGAATTGAACAGCGGTTTCGCGGGAAAAGCCGCAAAAAAGTCCGGAAGAAATCGTAGCGCCGGAGCGCGAAATTCCGGGAAACAATGCTAAAGCTTGAAAAACACCGACGGTCAGAGCGGAGCGCGCCTTTATTTCTCCGATCCTCTTTTTTCCTTTCACAACACGGTCGGACAAAAACAAAAGCACCGAAGTAAAGAGAAAACACAAGCCCAAAACGATGATATATTTTCGCTCTTCGGCGATTGCTTTAAAAATTGAATTAAAAGGATAAACCGGGATCAAAGGCAAACAGGCAAGCAACAGCATCAAAATCATATTCCGCTCCGGTGTTCGGTTTTTTAATGTAAACTTTCCCGTAAACAGTTCCCGGAGCATACGGGCAAGCTCAAGTATAAGCGACAGTATCAACCTGTGAAAAGCCGCAAACACCGATATTAAAGTGCCTATATGTAAAACAACAATAAAGAGGGATGCCGACAGCTCTCCGGTTGAATCCCAGCTAAGAATATGACCGGCAAGACTGAGATGACCTGAGCTGGAAATCGGAATAAATTCCGACAATCCCTGTATTACCGCTAAAATAACGGCGTTAAGGATACTCATCTAAACTTCATTTCTCCTTTTGTTCGCTTTTATCGTTTTGATCGCCATGATCGCCTTGATCACTAGACTCCTGCTCGTTTTTCTCTTGTTCTTTGCGTGCGATTGTGTCGTCGAGATATCCGATAGCATCGGACAAACCTCCTAACGAGTCGATTAATCCGTATTCCACCGCATCTTCGCCGTTGATTATCGTACCCACGTCCATCATAAGGACACCGGTCGCCATCAAAAGCTCGCGGAATTTTTCTTCGTTAACTCCGGAGTTAGTAGTTACGAAATTAATGATTCTCTCCTGCATTTTATCAAAATATGACAGAGTTTGCGGTACGCCCAGAACCAAACCGTTCATACGCACCGGATGTATGGTCATAGTAGCGGTGGGAACGATATAGGATTTATCCGCCGAAACCGCGAGCGGAACTCCGATCGAATGACCTCCGCCCAACACGAGGGAAACCGTGGGTTTGCTCATCCCGGAAATAAGTTCCGCTATAGCAAGTCCTGCTTCCACATCGCCGCCCACTGTGTTTAAAATTATAACTAATCCTTGTATTTGAGTGTCCTGTTCTATGGCTACGAGTGCCGGAATCACATGTTCGTATTTTGTCGTTTTATTTTGTGGCGGCAGGGTATAATGTCCCTCCACTTGCCCGATTATTGTAAGACAGTGTATCAAAAATCTGCCCTGTACCGTAACCGAGCCGTTTTCTATAATTTCTTCGGTTTTGGTTTGCTCCTGTTCCGTATCGCTGCCGTCAGAGGTTTCTTCGGGGTCACCTTTTATCTTAGGGTCGCATGGATTGGCGATTTCCTGATTATTCAATATACATCTCCATTATTAAGAAATAATTCTCAGCAGATCTGATTGCTTACATGATATTTTATGCCGTAATAACGGAAATATACGAATAAATCTTAAAAATCGCAGCTAATAATCTTCCGGGTCGGGGGGCTCGGGGTAATTAAAAACATAATATACAATAAGGGGCGTTTCCCGGTTAATTGTGCTGCCGGGGGCATAATTTGTACTTGCGACCAGGTTGGTTTCCAGTCCGTCATTTTGCTGCGGGCGGAATTCATACTTAGTTATACCCGCCATGGCAAGCTTGGCATGATATTCATGCAACGGCATATTATTACCGCCGGATTTGAAGCTGGGTATCTTAACAAACTGTCTGCCTTTGGATACCTTGACCGTGACTTTTTCTCCGGGTTCAATATATTCATCACGTTTTATGCTTTGCTCGAAAACAACCCCTTCGGCCTTGTCGTTGTTGAATTCTTCGACCCAGGTAATGTTTAGTAAGTTTTTGAATCTGGAGTCGTCCCGTACATCGTCCCGGTATCTGCCTATCAGATCCGGCATCAAATAATCGCTCACATTTGAGCTTTCTTCGCTCACTTCGGAAGGCTCTTCCGCCGAAGATGTCTGATCCGGACTGATGCTCTGACGGGGACGGGAGGACGGATTATGTCCGAATATAAAGTACAAAAGAACCCCTGCTATAACGATTAAGCTAATCGTACTAACACTTACCGCCGCCAAAGCATACCGTGGTTTTTTCTGCTTACCTGCGGAATTTGTGCTCGTTCCTGTTTTAGCGGAAGAATCCAGATCTTCCGGCGGAGGGTTAATGCGGGTAAGCTGTTTGAAAAACTCATCTATAGTCTGGGTGCGGTTTTGCGGAGAAAGGTTCATGCTATTGGTGATTGCATGGGAAACATTGCGGGGTATGTTGGTGTTCAGCAGCGACGGCGCAATGAAATTGTCGTTGGTCTAGCGCCCCGTCGCTTCGGGCGGCATGGTTCCCGTAATAGTTTTATACATTACCGCCGCCAAAGAATAGACATCGGTATAAGGTGCGTGGGAAGAATTGGGCGAATATTGTTCGGGTGCCGCATAACCCCGATAGAGCATCGGCGAAAGCTCCGAGCCGGATGCCCGCACCGGGCTTATAGCAAACCCGCAAAGCTTTATCTCTTCATTTTTGGTTACCAGAATAGTGTCCGGGCTTATGCCGCGATGTATTATATCGGCACGATGCAGTGTGGAAAGCACAGGGAAAACAGGCTCAAACAGTCTTAAAGCATCCGGAACAGTCAGTTCCCCCATTCTGTCCGAAATGTATTGTTTCAGGGTTACTCCGGATATGTGTTCCATTACGACATAAACCGTGTTGTTTTGCTCAAAAACATGAAAGACTTTTTGGATGTTCTGTAAGGTGCGCATATGTGCAAGCTGACGATAAAGTTCAATAAAATCGTACATCAACGCTTTATATTTCGGCTCGCAGCCCGGAAGTACCCGGAGTTCGCTGCTGCGAAACGCTCTTTCACACAAAGTCTCAGGAGCGTACTCTTTTATATCGACCGCGGTTTCGATTTTGGTGTCGAAAGAAATATATACCGCGCCTTCCCCGTTGCTGCTTGAAACTTTTCCTAACAAATAGCGTTCCGTCAGTATAGTGCCCGGCGGAAGATGCGGCGAAGCCACGGGAGATCCTTTTATATATCCACACTTAGGACAGACCGATGCATCGCCTATTGTTTTCATACAACCTAAACAACGATTGAAATTTTCGATCATAGAATCATGCCTCTCTGCGGATTCAACCACATTCATTCCTGTCTCCGCATTCAATATTACATTAATTCGCAAATTTTGTCAAGCCGGAAACTTATGAAAAATTAGGTGTTTTTCTTAAAAAAATTTGTTTCCGGGAGCGGACAAATCAGGCTTGTTTTTAGTAATGCGTTTGCCAAACCATTTCTAATATCAATAACTAATTAAAAAGTTAATAAAAAATCAAGTGAAAACTTTGATATATGGATTTTACGCCGATTTTTTATAGTTACTTTTATTGGATGTTGGTATAGTGTGCAGCATGAAGTTTTTATTAAGCTAAAGCTAAAAAAACAACGGCAAGCTTTTTTCAACGCTTGCCGCTTTTGTATTTATAATTTCACATATAGCTTTTTATCAGATTAATTTTTCCTGTGATTTGCCTTGTGATGTTTTTTATAATAAAAATGCAAGTGTGCTGCCGTATTTCGTTTTATATAATTTTTATTTTGCATTTAGCGGTTTTTCTTCCGTCTGCGGTAGTTACCGTGATTGTGACAGTTCCTCTTTTTCTCGCGGTAATTTTACCGTTTTTAACGGCGGCGATTTTTGAATTAGAGGATCGCCAGGTTGCTTTTTTATTCAAGGCGTTATTTGGACTTATCATTGCTTTTAAAGTAAGTGTTTTGTTCACTTTGAGGTTAGCGGTTTTTCTGTTTAATTTTACGGATTTCACTTTAACAGCCTTGAACTGTGCCTGTAGTGTACGGTTTGCGGTAGCTTTGAAAGTGAATGCAGCTTTGGTGCTAACCCGATTTTTGCCCTCAAACCAACCGTCGAATTTGTAACCCCGGTTAGCGGTGGCTCTCAAAGTAACAGCGGCGTTGTGATTGACGGTTTTTCCTCCGGTAACTTTTCCGCCTTTTCCGGCTTTCGCTGTAACGGTATATTTATTTTGAGTAAACCTTGCTTGTATTGTGCTATTGCTTATAACGGTGAAATAATAATCTCTATCGATGGACATTAATACATTACCCTCATACCAGCCGTCAAAGGTATAACCCGTAT
>WRKL01000009.1 GCA_009778115.1 Oscillospiraceae bacterium
CACGAGAATATCAGGGATATTTGAGGATAAATTAACACCGTGTGACGGGAAATCTTCCGTTCATACGTCGCGAAGTGGTTTTCGAGGAGGTCTATTCTGTCGAAAGCCAAATCTAATCTTTCGAAATCGCCTAATTTTTCAATTTCGTTATAGTCAAACAGATTAATTTGTGATACAATGATAGACATAAAGCCCGCCCTTTCGGTTTGTTTTCTTTTCAAAAACAGTATACCACATCAGGGGGCGCTTTTCTCTGTGTTTTTGGGGACGATTGGTTTTTTGCCGCTTCAAAAATCTCTTTATTTGACGGGCTTGAATGAGCAAACGAAATTATTCAAATTATTTTCATCTAAACATCAGTAGCAACTTGTTTTTTTCTAAAAAATCTTCTTCGCTTATCGTAATAAAAATAACAATTGCCGGTGCATACCGGTCGGCAATCTATTACCCAAGCGTTCTATACTTTCTGTGATTTTTTCAATTTGAGCCGAAGTTGCTACCGTGTATGACCGATTCCAATTATCAAACCATCGATCAAGAGCAACCGTAGCAGATTCTATCATGTCACTGTCGCCAATTTCAAGTATATCGAGAATAAAAATCAACCGTTGCCATTTGCTCGCGGTAAGTAAGACAGAAAAGCACTTTTGCCTTGTGTTCGTGAATTTTGTAGTGCGGAAAATCTCCATAACCCTCGTATAATCCGGTACAGCGGTTTTCATAATCAAGTTACAGGCTGTTTTAACTATACCCGTCCTGTTATCCGATAGAAAATCAGTTATTTGTGGAGAATATTTTTCGCTGTCAAGGCGCATCACAGCAAACATCGCGGCACGGACAATCGAGATTTGCTCAGATTTCAAATAGTTCTCAATGTCACTAACATCCTCGGAAATACCGACTTCTCCCAATCCCAAAATCGCAGAAGCGGTACTATCATTCAAACGGGATTTGTAGAAAGCGCGGTAATCATATCTGGGTGCATTTTTGCCGAGGTAAAAACGAGATGTTTCTCTTGCCGCCATGCTTTTATCAAGCAATAATATCTCTGCCCATTGCAATGCTTTTACGTCGTTAGTATCACAGATATATTGAAAAGCAAGCATACGATTGAGCGGGTATTTATCTGTCAAAAGACGCTCGGCTACAGCGTTCAAATCCTTACCGGCGGCGATAAGCTTACGAAAAATGTTTGCACGCAGAAACGGGTCTGTTTCACTTTGTAATCGATTAACCGCAATGTCATATCTGGGATGATCTGCATTGAATAAAGCAGTTGTGCAAATACGGCGGGTTCGGATATTGTCAGAGCTTAGTCCGATGAACAATTCCTTTTCATTTTCATCAAATGTAAGTGCTGAAAATATACGCTTTATATATGTGTTGGCATTTTGAATTCTTCCACTTCGGCTCAGTTTATCAGCAAAAGGCAATGCTGCGATCAGTTCACCCGCCGCAAGATTCGAAAGCCGATAATCGGCAGTCTCAACGGCGGATTTTTGCACTTGAGAAACCCAGTCGTTTAGACGCAAAGTCGCAAATGGCAGCATGCCGTCATAATCTTTCATCATCCGAACAGCACGTTCGCGGATAAACCCATTCGGATTAAATGAAGCAAATACAATAACAGCACGGCGAGCGTCTTTGTTCATTTCAGAAGTGAAGAAACTGTCTATAGATAATCTTCGCCAATCAATACTCCATTCCATGGAAGTGGTTTGACGCATTTGCTCGTCAACTCGTATTAAATCATCAAACGACATTTTTTCAAGCGCATCACAAAGAATATCCGCCACCGCGATTTTTGAGGCATCATGCTTTTCAGACAGTACACAAAAGACCCACGGGATCGAACTGAAGTCCCCTGACTGCAATACCGTTTTGTAATCATTCAGTTTTGAGCCATACCAACCGAGCTGGTTGTTTTTATTCCAAAACATAAAATCAATCCAATCTAAAACCAGTGGTTTTGCATTTTTGTTAAAAACTCCTTTGTAATCGGATACCCCGAACCCTCGCCGATTATGAAGTCGATACCGCAGTGCGGGCAAATCGCCGTGCCATTTGTATTTTCTACCCATTCTTCAATTTCTGCCGGTGATTCGATGAAAACTGGTGTGCTGCAATATAATCCGGCATAATCATCACCTACAGTCTCGGATCAACCGGCTCGCTCTCCAGCGCCAACACGCCAAAAACGCACTCGTGTACTCGATAAAGCGGCTCTTTGTTCACAAAACGGCTCAAGGACTCCATTCCAAGCGAAAATTCTCGCATAGCCAAACTGCGCTTTTTGGAGAGGGAACGCTTTTTCAATCGAGCAAGTTTATCCGGCATTGTGTACTCCGGGCTATAGATGATGCGCAGATACTCGCGACCGCGGCACTTGACAGCGGGTTGTAAAACTTCGCCTTTGTGTTTCGATATAAATTCATATGGCTTTACAACCATACCTTCGCCGCCGGATGCGGTCAAGGTTTCCCACCACTCCACGCCACTTTGGATACTTGCCTCATCGCTTAAATTTACTAAAATATGATTGGTCGCCATGAGAACCGGGTCTGTGCGGGCTATATGTTTTTTAATAGTATCCATGTGCCATATATGATTTTTATCGAAATGCACAGCGCCTTCGGTGGCTAAAACGTGGAACGGCGCGATCCTGTAATCTTCAATGCCGTCAACATCCCAGCAGTATTGGCGATAAGCGTCGACATATTTGCCCAGCAAATCAGCGCGTTCCGTGTATCGTTCAAAGACTGCTTGAATATTCACATTTTGCCCGGATACCGTACCGTCAACCTCACGGGCTTTATTTGTAAACTCAGCCGCTTTCTGTAACGCATCCACCGCGGCAGATAATCCGCTAACACCCACTCGTCCTGTGGGCGCGTATTGCTGTTCCAAAAGAAGCTGCGCCTTAGCCGACCATGGCATAAGCTCTGTGTCCAAACACACCCAGTTGGTATTGAAATAATCCCAAAAACCTGACTCGGTAAGGGCGAGGCGAACTCTTTCCAACAAGGCATCTTGTATTGCACTGTCGTCAAAGAAATGCCGCCCGGTACGGGTATAAATAATCCCGTCGCTATCATCTTGAATCAAAAACCGCTTTTTAGCGGATTCTGCATCCTTACAGACAACCATCACTGCGCGGGAACCCATATGCTTTTGCTCGCACACAACCGAAGACACGCCACGCTTTTGGTAATACGCGAAAGCCTCCAGCGGATGCTCCAGCATATCGGGCAGGTTTGAAGTCTCACAGGGGGACATGGTGGGCGGCAGATAAATCAGCCAATGCGGATCAGCGGCATAACGGCTCATGATTTCGATGGCTGCCGCCGCGTTCTCCTCTCGGATAGTCACACCGCGATGCAATTCAGTTTTAATAAACCGTTTTTCCAACACATCTGCAATGTTCAGCACATCTGTGTATTCCTCCACCGGACGCAGAGGTTTCACTGGTTCATAATAAGTCTGCCGTGCCGGGACTTGGACGATTTCGCCTTTGGGATAACGATAGGCGGTCAGCTTGCCGCCGAACACACAGCCGGTGTCGATATTAAAGGTGTTGTTAATAGAATGCACTTCGGCCGTGGGCGTATGACCGTAGATAACCTTTGCTCTGCCACGATATTCGCTTGCCCAGTCAAGGCGCACCGGCAGACCGTATTCATCACTTTCGCCGGTGGTGTCGCCAAACAGGGCAAACTCACGCACACGTTTGGAACTTCTTCCCTGATACTTTTTTTTCATGCCGGCATGAGCTACCACCAGCTTGCCGTCATCCAGCACATAATGACCGATGAGGGAATCAAGAAAAGTCTTTAATTCCGCGATAAATTCATCCGGCTGTCCTTCCAGTTGTTTAATCGAATCCTCCAACCCGTGGGTTTGTTGCACTTTTGCGCCGTTCAAATAACGCAGCAACTTAACGTCATGGTTGCCGGGAACGCAGAAAGCAACGCCGGATTTCACCATATTCATGGCAAGCTTCATAGTCTCAGTGATTTTATTGCCCCTATCGCATAAATCACCGAGAAAAATGACTCTGCGCCCTTCGGGATGCACGGCAGAAAATTTGTTCAAGTCAAGGGTGTATCCCATATTTGTCAGTAAATCGCATAGTTCATCAAAGCAGCCGTGAACATCACCGATAATATCAAAAGTGCCGTGTTCATCGCTTTTATCCGTCCATGATGCGACACGGACGATTTCCACTTCATCTTCTGGATTGTCTATGACATAAATATATCGGAATCCCTCTTTTTTTAGATGACGCAGGGATTTTTTCAAGTCTAAACAATGCCGTTTTATTACATGATCGCCAAACTGCCGGTCGGCACGGCTGCGGTTGCGCTCAATGCACACAGCTTCCGGAGTGTTCAAAACGATAGCGACCGGCAACACGTCGAACTTTTTTGCAAGCTCAACAACACCGGCGCGGGCACTCTGCTGTACATTAGTCGCGTCAACTACCACCAGCTTGTTTGCTTCCAGCCGCTTTTCCGCGACATAATATAGCGTATCAAAGGCGACTTTACTTACGCTTTGGTCGTTTTCATCATCGGAAACAAGCCCTCGAAAATAATCAGAGGAAAGCACTTCAGTAGGTTTAAAATGTTTTTTTGCAAAGGTGGATTTCCCGCTGCCGGAAGCACCCATCATCGCCACAACACACAGTTTCGGTATTTCTATCCTCATACAGCATCTACCACCATTCTCATATCCTGTTTTTCAAAAATGCCCATTTGTGTCGGCGTGCCGTTCTCATCGTCGCTGTCGCCGATTTCTTTGATCTCGACTTTATAACCATATTTTTCGCATACCTCATTTGCCCACTCGGTAAATTGCGCCCGGTCCCATTCAAAGCGGTGATCGGAATGACGCAGGGTGTTTTCTTTCATGTATTCATAATTAACGTTGTATTCAATATTCGGCGTGGTGAGAATGACGGTTCCTGGCGCAGCAAACTCAAACAATACACGGGTAAATGCCGTCAGGCGTGAGATGTCCATATGCTCAATCACTTCGATCACACAAGCGCAATCATAGCCTTCAAACCGTTTATCCCGGTAAGTAAGCGAGCTTTGAAATAAATCCAGTTTGTTTTGCAGGGTTTCGTGCAGCCGGTCAACTTTTAGCTTGTCTTTACAGCGTTCCAACGCGGTGAATGATACATCAAACGCCACAACTTTTGTAAGCTGTTTTTCGCGGATAAGCAGACGCGTCAGATTCCCCTCACCGCAACCCATGTCAATAACGCTTTTTGCGCCGGACGCTAACACCTCATCTACTACTGAGCGGAGGCGAGTCTGATTGAGATTGAGTTTTTTCTCTTTTGGCTCGGTCTGTTCACCTTCTTCTGCTTCCGGCTCGTCAATCAGCTGGGCCAACGCTTTATTTATCAAGCTGCGACGGCGGTTGAGGTACCGGCTGGTGATGTATTCACATTTAGGATGCTCTTTTAGCCAGCCTTCGCCGTGAGATAATAATTTTTCGATTTCCTCTGAAGATATGTAATAATGCTTTTGGGTATCAAAAACAGGAATCAGCACATAAAGATGATTAAGCAAATCCCGCAGTTTTACCGTGCCGGATAACATCAGATTGACATATTTGCTCTGTCCCCAGCGAGTGAATTTGTCATCACTTTGAAATGTTTCAATTTCCACTGTGTATCCCAACGGCTCAAAAATCTCCGGGATCATATTTTGATTCGGTGCCGCCATCATATGGATTTTTGCGGTAAGAGCCAGCGGCGTATCGGCAAGCTCCTGTTTTTCCTTGCTCCGCCCGGACATAGCCGTGCCGAACACTTTAGATATCGCCGTACTCATAAAGGACGAGCAGACATACGGTCTGTCGTTGACATAGTCGAATAAACCGCCATCCGTTGAACCCACCTTACCCCGAGCGAGGTCAATGGGATCAATGTCCAGCAACAAAGCAGCAGTAGTGCTTTTGTCTGAAACTTCGGGATAAAATACATAGGCTTTGCCGTAATTGAGCGCAAACTCCTGTGGACGCGAGGGATTTTTGTGTAAGAGATAGCCTAAATCCTGCGTGTTTTGGCCGGTGTATGTTATTGTTAAAAGCATAATCTAACCTCTATCTCATTTAATGTTGTAATGATTTCATCTTCAAAAAACCAATTATTTGAAAGCACCGTTTTCTTCACAGCATTAACATCATCTGTATAGGCAATAAGCGCCAAACTTTGTTTTGCTCTTGTACAAGTAACATAGAATAATCGCATTGTCCGGATAACAGAACTACCCTTACCTTCCGCTTGGTTCCTCCTGTCTGTATCGGTCAAGGATTTTGCTCCAAACAATTTTTTATAACTAATAAAGAAAACCACCTGCGTTTTCGTCATCCATTATAACAGAAACGCGGTCAAACTCTAATCCTTTTATACCTTGATGAGTTGAATGCTCTCGTAATATTTCATAACAGAAAAATTATTATTGCTTCGTTTTGCTTCTATTAATGGATAAATGTTTTTCATTAAAAAATAAAGCTCAACCAACGTGCCATCGCGAAAACTCATCAATTTGAATGTAATAGAGATTAAGTTTTGATATCCCAAACCATTATATTTTTCGGGCAGGCGCAAAGAAGTGTCGTCATCCTTAAGCGCATATTGAACAGCGGAATCGTGTTCAAAAGCAGTTTTTTCTTTAAATTTTGACTCAATAGTGATCTTAGGATCAGTGATTCCGGGAAATCCGGGTTTTTCCAATTCTGAAAATGGATCTTTAAATTTAATTGCCAAAGTAGTGTCAAATGTTTCATGAACTTTCTTTAGTGCTGCAAGCGTTTCTAAATCTTCAGGGGAAGTTTTTTCTCTATGTCAAGATGCTTATCGTAATATGTATGTAATTGCTGTGATAAACTGATAATGCCATTTTGAGTGTCTGCATCAGAAAGGCCACGTTGTGCGTATATCATATCAATCTTGACAAGACCATTCATCGGATTATTATCTACACATTCGAAATCAAAATCTGTATCTTGTACTGCATCAGCTTTTGTAGGATCAAGAATAAACGGTTTTATTCCAAAATATTGAATTAAATGCCGTTCAATAAATTCGCATAAATTTTGCGGATATAGCTTCACTGAATCGGCGTTTTTAATCTTTATTTTCCTGAATATATATTTCTTTCAAATCTTCAATCGCCATAGCGACATCAAGCGTGTGAAAGCCAAGGTAGCATTCATTCATCCTTTTTGCATCTGCCTGGATATAAATTGCCTTACTACTTTCACCGGTAAGAAAGTGCCAATAACGGTAGGTATAGCCGATCCAAAATAGAACCTCTTTATCATATGTCATTTTGTTTTGTGTAAGCACTGTTTCTTCCTGTAGGTTTTCCAAAATATACTCTTCGCCGGCCCACTGCAAACGGTCGTACGGCATATCTAAAAATTCGCAGGTTTTGCTATTCATAAACGCTTGAATAAAAGCTGCCGAATTCAGGTTCTTTTCCAATGATTTTTCGAACAGACGCCCTTGTATATCACAAAGTTGACGCTCAAATCCGCTAAGGTTTTTTTTCATCTCACACACCTCCACCGATGATTTCATCGAAGAACCGACCGTCGCGGCGGTACTTGCGGCATATTTCATCTGCCTGGCGAATTCCTTCTTGTCGATGTACTTCACTTTTCTGCCGGAGTTCGCTGCGTTCCGCTTCACCGATAATTTTTTCTTCTGCGATTTCAATTTGCCGACAAGCTTTGTCTGTAAGCGCTACATACTGCTTGCCAAGTTTTAAAACCGAAAGACTATTCACTAACGCGATATCCGTAATTTCTCCTGAAAAAAACCGATCCAATACGATGAATATACGGTCGTTGGCAATATATCCTATAATCATATCGCAACCGTTCGCCATTTCAGCGTATTTTTTGTAGATAGCACTACCTTTTACCGATTCCATTTTACCACGGTAATAGGAAATCAAGAGTGCCCAATCAATACCGACTTCAATGTCTAAAATACGCAAATCAGTCAAATCCGCTTTTACGGTATAAAGTTTAGCATCAGGGAAATTACAAATCAACGTAAGCAGCTGAATTTGCTCAGTTCCCATATAAAATCCTTTACCAAAATCACAGAGTTCGCGGCTTATCGGCTGAATATTCCCTGTGATTCCTGCTTTTGAACCGTGATAAAGCAAAACGGTCTCTTTTCCCATACATATGGTATTACCTTCAAACTCGGCATAGTCGATACCACGACGTTTACAGTACACCCGAAGCCCATCTATAGCAATGGGTGCAGGCTCGCATCGCCCGGTCTCCCAGCGGTTGACCGTAGCAAAGCTGACATTCAACGCTGCGGCCAATGCTTTTTGGCTGTCGCCTGTCCGTTTGCGTATTTCTTTGATAATTTCCGAGGTTTCCATGCCCATCCTCCTGTATGACATATGCATTTTTAATATTATAACATATGCAGCATGGATTTGCAATTGTTTTCCGTATTTTTTCTAACCGTTAATTTTTCACCTCACTTGCCATTGTAAATGCAACCGCCCTTCCGTGCCCAGGTTGCATTTACAATGGCAAGTGAGGCATTTTTAAAATGGGGAAACTCAAATTAATTTTTTATTTGACATAGCAAGGGTTTTAGTGTAAAATATCAATAATTCTTACTAAGAAAGGAATACAATAAAAAATGAAAAAAACAATCTTAATACTCGTTTTATTGTTTGCTTTTCCGCTTGTGCTTGTGTCGTGCAGTTTTTCAAAGGGCGACCCTGCGGAAGATTTTAAATATTCGCTTAATGGCGACACGATAACCATCTTTGGGTATACCGGCAATAAAACCGAAGTTGTGATACCCGAAAAAATTGAAGGGAAGCGTGTTACCCTGATAGGTGCGGAAGCCTTTATGGGTAACGATTTGATAACAAGTATAACTATACCCAAGGGTAACGATACTAAGGGCGAAGCGGCTTTTTTTATCGGCGACAAAGCTTTTTGGGGCTGCAATATGCTGAAAACCGTAAATTTCCCCAAAGGATTCGTTAAATTTTACGGTAAGGAAGTATTTTTCAGATGCTCGATGTTATCCGAAGAAACAAAACAGCGGATTTTGGAAATGGACAGCGATCAAAAAATAGACTTCCTCGGGAATTAAAAACATGACGTATGAACACAGATCATAACGTTGCGAAGTGGTTTTCGAGGAAGTCTAATATAAGAATCTGTTTAAATGCAGAGGGGGCAATATATGCCGGATTGGAAAGAGCGGACCGCGCTTTTGATCGGAGCCGAAACAGTGGAAAAGCTGGCAAAATCGAAAGTAGCGGTAGTAGGTCTTGGCGGTGTGGGCGGAATATGTGCGGAATCGTTATGCAGAGCCGGAATAGGCAGGTTGGTTTTGTGTGATTATGATGTCATTGATATAACCAATCTGAACCGTCAAATATTCGCGACACACGATTGGATCGGGAAACATAAAACCGAAGCGGCTGTATCGCGGATCAGGTCTATTAATCCGGAGTGTTGCATCGAAGTGATAAACCAAGCATACGGTGAGCAGACGCGGGAGTCTTTTTTTTCCTTGAAACCTGATTATGTAGCGGATGCTATAGATATGGTAACAGCGAAGCTTGATCTTGTAAAAGAGTGTAAAAATCGGAATGTGCCCGTAATTTCGTGTATGGGCGCCGGAAACAGGCTTGATCCGTCAAGTTTTCAGGTATGTGATATATATCAAACCGCGAATTGTGCGCTCGCAAGAGTCATGCGCCGTGAATTGAAAAAGCTCGGTGTTATGGAATTAGATGTGGTTTGTTCCGGTGAACCGGCTAAAAAAAACAATTTAGAAACACCTGATAATACCGGCGGTAAAAGCCGACGACGTCCCCCGGCAAGCATTTCTGTTTGCCCGAATGCCGCCGGACTTGTGCTGGCAGGCTCAATAATAACCAACATTATATGTAAAGGATGATAACAAAAATGAACGAATACAGAACGCACAGCTGCGGAGAAATCAAAAAACAGCATATCGGACAAACCGTAAAACTGGCGGGATGGATAGATACGATCCGGGATCATGGAGGCGTTATTTTCATTGATCTGCGGGATCAATACGGTGTAACGCAAATAGTTTCCAACGACACGGAGCTTTTTAAGGGACTGCACAAGGAAAGTGTTGTTTCGGTCGAGGGTGTTGTGAACCAACGAAGCGAAGATACGTTGAACGAAAAAATAGCGACCGGCGAAGTAGAGCTGAAAATACAAACCATAAATGTTTTGAGTGTTGCCGCTCCGCTGCCTTTTGATATAAGGGAATCGCACAAAACCCGCGAAGATGCCCGTCTTAAATATCGGTTTTTGGATTTACGCAATCCGGCGGTTTCGCAAAACATAATAACACGGAGCAGGATCACAAAGTATTTACGCGCAAAAATGGACGAATTGGGATTTTATGAGATTCAAACGCCGATCCTTACATCATCCTCACCCGAAGGAGCGAGAGATTATCTTGTCCCCAGCAGGAAGCACAAGGGGATGTTTTATGCACTGCCGCAAGCTCCGCAACAATTCAAACAACTTTTGATGGTTGCAGGGTTTGACAAATATTACCAGATAGCGCCGTGTTTCCGTGACGAGGATGCGCGTGCGGATCGTTCTCCGGGTGAATTTTATCAGCTGGATTTTGAAATGTCCTTTGCGACACAGGAGGATGTTTTTGCGGTCGCCGAAAAGGTGTTGTATGATTTGTTCACGGAGTTTTCCGGCAAGAAAGTCAGTCCGGCTCCTTTCCGCCGCATAACTTTCGCAGATTGTATGTTAAACTACGGCACGGATAAACCCGATCTGCGCAACCCATTGATTATATGTGATTTGTCTGACTTCTTCGCTAATGTAGATTTTAAACCGTTCAAGGACAAACCTGTGAGGGGAATCGTTGCGCCGTCCTGTGCGGATAAATCTAAATCTTTTTATGAAAAAATGCTGGCATATGCAACGGATATCGGAATGAAAGGACTGGGTTATATTTCGGTAAAATCCGGAATGGAGCTGAAAGGTCCTATCGTAAAATTTTTATCCGAAACACAGCAGAACGAGCTTATCGAAAAATTGGCGATTAAAGAAAATGATGTTTTATTCTTTATATCTGACGAACCTAAGCTGGTGGATTCATTCGCAGGGCAGATACGCAGCGAACTCGGTAAACGTCTGGACATTGTGGATACGTCAAAGTTTGAGTTTTGTTTTATCACGGATTATCCTATGTACGAGCGCGATGAAGAAACCGGAAAAATTGAATTTACGCATAACCCGTTCTCTATGCCGCAGGGTGAAAAAGAAGCGCTGGAAACCAAAGATCCTTTGAATATAAAAGCGTATCAGTATGACATCGTGTGTAACGGGATAGAGTTATCTTCCGGAGCAGTGCGTAATCACCGTCCGGATGTTATGCTAAAAGCTTTCGAAATTGCGGGCTACACTCAGCAGGATCTGGAAAACAAGTTTTCGGCATTGTTTAACGCTTTCCACTACGGTTCTCCGCCGCACGCCGGAATGGCACCGGGATTGGACAGAATGGTTATGCTCTTGACCGAACAGGAAAATATCCGTGAAACCATAGCGTTTCCGATGAACAGCACAGCACAGGACTTGTTGCTGGGCGCACCTTGTACGGTCAGCGAAAAACAACTGCGCGAAGCACACATAAAAATCAGATAGCGGTTTTGCGGTTGGCTTTTTTCAACACTCATTATAGCTAAAAAAGAAAGGATTCATTTATTATGAACATGAAACAAACAACAATCAGAAACATCGCTCTTACAGGACTTTTTATCGCATTAGGGATAGCTCTGCCCATGACGATAGCGCATATTCCGCAATCCGGGCAGATATTTTTGCCTATGCATATTCCGGTTCTGTTGTGCGGTCTTATTTGCGGCTGGCAGTACGGTATGTTTTGCGGTCCGGCAACCGTGGGTCTGTCTATGTTATTTACCAATATGCCGCCGGTGTATTTTGCGATCCCGATGTTTTTTGAATTGGCGGTATACGGCTTAATAGCCGGGCTTGTCATAAAAATCATCAACGGCATACATAAAGAACCTAAAGGTGTAATACAAAAGCTTGACTGTGTTTTAGCGTTGGTTGCCGCAATGCTGTGCGGACGTATTGTTTTGGGTGCTGCGATTGTGGTTGTAGACATGATCGGGGTAGCGCATCCGTTCGGCGGCGTGCCTTACACTTTTGCGGCATTTATAACCGGGACATTTGTTACGGCGCTTCCGGGCTTGGCTATCCAGCTTGTGCTGATACCTACGATAATGCTTGCGTTGCAAAAAGCCGGGTTATTATCTAAAAAATAAAAAAACATCCTGAACTTAACCGTTAAAAAGGGGAAATATGGAGAAAAAATTTTTAACACTCACCGAACCGCATTTGCATACAGATATAAGCTTGTGCGGAGTGGTTGCGGCGCAGGAAATACCGGCATTGTATAAAGCCGCCGGATTTGGAAATCTCATAGTGACAGACCACTGGAATGAACATACGCTGGCGCAGTTCCCCGGAAGCCGTGCCGAAAAAAACCAGTCTTGGCTGGACGGCTACAGAGCGGTGCAGGAAAATGCGGCGCGGCTGGGAATAACGGTATTTCTCGGAATGGAATTGAGCCTTTTGGGTGGGCATGAGGATTATCTCGTTTATGGTGTGACCGGGGAATTTTTGCGGGAATATCCGGATCTTTACCGTTATTCGATGGATGAAGTATTTCAAGAAATTTGTGATTCGAATCTTTTGCTGTATCAGGCGCATCCTTTCCGTTCGTATACAAATATCCGCCCTGCCGAACGTATTGCTGAATATAAGCGCGGTATAAATGTTAAACTTATGCACGGTGTTGAGGTGTACAACCTGAACCCCCGCCACAAAAATGATAATGCAAGTGCGCTTGCCTTGGCCGAAGAATACGGTCTTTTGCAAATAGCGGGAAGCGATTTTCATCAATACGAGGACACGGGCAGGGGAGGAATTTATCTGCCGTGCGAAATACAAACTAACGGACAACTGGTAGAACATTTAAAAAAAGGCGCTGTAGAAATGTATTTGGGAAAATAGATCATGATATTTTGAAACCGGCATAATGTTTAAGTGTCCGGATAGCGGCGAATAACCGCACAAATATGATATTTTTTGCTTTGCAAGAGGAAGTTGCTGATATCCGAAACGAAAAGCGGATAAAAAATTCCGGGGTTCAAATTCTGGGAGGGGTTATGGTTATGCGTTCCATTCTTACTTCATCGGAAAATCTTGAAAATTTTATGCAAATCGGGGAAACCCGGGTAAGAATGAGTGCGCTAAGAATTCTTATTCTGGGTCTTATGGGCGGAATGTTCATAGCCTTTGCCGGCGTAGCATCTTCCGCAGCAGTGCATACCCTGGGATCGGCCGGATTAGCGCGGGCACTCGCCGGAGCTATTTTCCCCGGCGGACTTTTGATGATAACATTTGCCGGAGCGGAACTTTTTACCGGGAATATGCTGCTTTCCATTCCCTGTTTGGGAAGACGCGTAAAATTTAGGAGTGCGGTAAAAAATATTTCCATAGCGTATGCCGGAAACCTTGCCGGCAGCGTTCTGATTGCGGCTCTTTGCTGGGGCGGCGGGTATTTTATGACAACGGGCGGCCTTATGGGGGGTTACGCCATAAGCGTAGCGGCACAGAAGTCAGCTATCGGGTTTTGGCAGGGTCTGAGTTCGGGTATACTCGCTAATGCGTTGGTATGCATAGCCGTATGGTCAGCCGGAGCAGTTAAAAGTGCCGCCGGAAAAGTGTTTTGCGTATATTTCCCTATCGCCATGTTCGTTATCAGCGGATTCGAGCATAGTATAGCCAATATGTATTTCATACCTGCCGGAATGTTTGCAAAACTTTCCCCGGTTTGCGTGGATCAGGCAAGGACACTCGGTGTTACCGATGCAATGCTGGATAATTTGAATTTTTCCGGCTTTTGGCAAAATCTCATTCCCGTCACAATAGGGAATATGCTCGGCGGAATCTTATTGGTGGGCTTAACATATTGGCTGGCGCTAAGGAATAAGGATAAAAAAGCATGATGTCAGACAGAACGCTACATAACGGAACGTTATATGTGGTGGGAACCCCGGTGGGGAACCTTGGGGATATAACTTTGCGTGCGCTGGAAACATTGAAATCGGTGGATTTTATTGCGGCGGAGGATACCCGTGTAACATTGAAGCTTTTAAATCGCTATGAAATAAAAAAGCCCCTGGTAAGTTGTTATGAGCATTCCGGCGCGGATAGGATTGAAAAAATTGCAGAAAGGATTCACGGCGGCGAAAGTTGTGCTGTGGTTTCGGATGCGGGAACTCCCTGTATATCCGATCCGGGAACCGAACTTGTCAACGCCTGTATAAAATTGGGTGTCAATATCCGGGTCGTGCCGGGTCCCAGTGCGTTAATAACGGCTTTGAGTGTAAGCGGAATAACCGCACCGCGCTTTAGTTTTGAAGGTTTTTTGAGTAGAAACAAGACATCGCGCCGCTTATGTTTGCAAAATCTAAAAGACAGCGAATATACAATGGTATTTTATGAAGCTCCGCATAAGTTGTTGCACACACTGGCGGATATGCTGAAACATTGGGGTGACCGAAAGATAGTCATAGCAAAAGAGTTAACCAAAATCCACGAAAACATTTTGCGAACATCGTTGTCTGCCGCGATAGAACATTATACTAAAATTCCGCCCAGAGGGGAATATGTATTGATAATTGAGAGCATACAAAAACCCTCGGAACCTAAAATTTCGCTGCCCGAAGCCGCTGCCGCCGCTCTCGGATACATCAAAGACGGAATGCCGCCGTCCGAAGCCGCAAAAAAAGCCGCTAAGCAAAGCGGCATATCTAAAAGCAAAATATACAAAGAAATTATACAAAGCTAAGAATTCGTTCGGATAACAATATAAAGTCGTCCAGCGTTAATTGCTCGGCGCGGGATGTTGTTGGGATTTTACATTCTTGTATTGCGGCGATGATTTGATTTTTCGGAATATTTAAACCGGCGGACAATGCGTTTGACAGGGTTTTACGTCTTTGTGAAAATCCGGCGCGGATACATCTGAATAAAAATTTTTCTTCTGTATCCTGCAACGGCAGGTTTTTTTTAATGTCCAGCTTTATGACTGCGCTCTCTACTTTAGGAGCAGGGTAAAAGCTTCCGGCAGCAACATTAAACAGAAGTTTCGGTATGCTGTAATAACGAATCATATAGCTTATTGCTCCGGATTCACGCGTGCCGGGAGCGGCGGTTATACGCAGAGCCGCCTCTTTTTGTGTCATTACGGTCATTGAGGTTATATTCAGCCGTTGTTCTAAAAACATAGCAATAACCGGGGTTGTAATATAATAAGGCAGGTTAGCGCACACCGCCGCCGGACCGCCGTTGAATTCCGAATCTATTATACCTTTTATATCAAGTTTTAATATGTCGCCCTCGATAAGTTTTACGTTATCAAAATCTGCCAGCGTTTCCCGTAGAACCGGAATAAGACGGCGGTCAAGCTCAATAGCGGCGACTTTATCGGCGTTTTTAGCAAGCTCACGGGTGAGTACGCCTATACCCGCGCCTATTTCAATCACGCCGGCGATTTGCGGCTGCGGCTTTGAATCCGCTTTTGAATTTAATCCTGCGGCGGCAATCCTCGGACATACCGAAGGATTTATAAGGAAATTCTGCCCCAGCGATTTCACGAAATTGAAATTATGGCTGCGCATAATATTTTTAATATTGGAAAGGTTTGTAAGTTTTTCCACAAGTAACTCCTGTAACTCTTGTAACTCTTATAACTCTTATAGCTCCTATAAAACCCGGATTGAAAATTTTTGTTGTCATTTATAAATTTCTTTGATATAATTACAAAAGGTAAAAAAATGTTGAAAGGGAATGATTTGTATATGAAAAGACGGGACAAAATCAATTATTATCTGGATATGGCGGATGTCGCCCTGGAGCGCGGAACCTGTATGCGGCGGAATTTTGGGGCAATTATCGTCAATAACGACGAAATAGTTTCGACCGGGTATGCGGGTGCGCCGCGGGGAAGGTCAAACTGTTCGGACATAAATACCTGTGTAAGAGATAAACTGAACATACCCCGCGGAGAAAGATATGAAATGTGCCGTTCGGTACACGCCGAAACCAACGCTATAATTTCCGCAAAACGCTGCGATATGCTGGGGGGTACATTATACCTTGCGGGCAGAGATGCAAAGACAGGAGAGCTGATACCCGATTCCGCCCCCTGCGCGATGTGCAAACGGATAATTATAAATGCAGGAATAAAGCTGGTTATTATCCGCAATACCATGAACGATTATACTTCGATAAATGTCAGCAACTGGATCGACAACGACGAAAGTCTGAACGGTACATCAGGGTATTAAAACATATGCCTTGATATTCGCAGGGATTTATTGGGGGTGTTGAAAAAGTCGCCCGCAAAACGCAAAAAATATTTCTCTTGTTTTTTAGCGGTCTTTGTTTTTTAACACCTCTTTATTACAACAGGTCTGTAATATTTTTGACAATATCAGAAACGGAGAAGTCCGCATCTATTACAAGATCTGCACACGCCGAATATACGGGAGCGCGCCGGTTATATATTTCCTCGAGTTTTTCGGGAGTATTGGCGGCGACAAGCGGCCGGCCGGAATCGTTTTTTATCCGGTTGTACAAAATATCAAAAGGTAGTTTAAGGTAAACGATCACACCGCCGGCTTTTGCATTTTTCACGTTGATCTCCTCTATCATGGCTCCGCCGCCGGTCGCTATGACCGCGTGCTTTGCGCGTGCAAGCTCAGCAATCTTCTCCGCTTCTTTTTCACGGAAATAGAGTTCTCCGCGCTGTGCGAAAACTTCGGATATTGTCATTGCGTGTTCGTTTTCGATTTCCCGATCTATATCGACAAAACGATAACCCAGTTTCTTCGCAAGAACAGGACCTATCGTTGATTTCCCGCTTCCCATAAATCCGGTCAAAAAAACATTTTTCATAGCCGTTGAATAAACCGTCAGACGGTTCGCCTGATCGTAATGGCCGTACCGGTCGTCAGTCCGGCGGTCTATTCAAATTTCCCCCCGTTTCTTTCCGCTTCTTTTATCATATTTTCTATATCATTATTATTAAATTTCGCACCGTACCAAATTTTATGCGCATCTTCCGCCTGCCATACAAGCATACCTAAACCGGAGCGGGTTTTTGCGCCCGCTTTTTTTGCCGCACATATAAGTTTGGTTTCGATCGGGTTATAAATAGCATCGAAAACATAACGCGTACCCTCTAACGAATCAAGAGCAACCGGGCAGGAGGACACATCAGGGTACATTCCGGCGCCCGTCGCATTCACCATCAGATCCCACCCGCCGCACAGGGTTTTTATGTCAGCGACAACGATTTGAGAGCCCGGTTTCAATTGCTTGATTTCTGCCGCTAATCTGTTTGCGGTTTTTTTGTCTTCTTCGCGCACGGCAAGGGTGACTTTTCCGCCGTCAAAAACTGTTTCGAATGCCATCATACGGCCTGCTCCGCCGCAGCCCAATATAACAACCGAACCTGTCAAATCAGTCCCCATCTTTTTTATACTGCGTGTAAAACCCGTCGCATCAGTGTTATAGCCTATTCGTGTCTTTCCATCGCATTTCACAGTATTAACCGCTATGCAGCGTTCTGCCGCACCCTCGAGCCTGTCCAGATGTTTGATTATTTGCGTTTTGAACGGAGCGGTAACGTTGAACCCGTCAAATTTAAATAATTCTTCCGCTTCCTTTTCAAAATTTTCCGGCGGTATCTCAAATAAACTGTAATTGCTGTTGCTTTTTCCGGAAAGTTTAAACAACGCCGAATGTACGGCACGGGATGCGGAATGAGCTAAAGGATAACCGGTTAAAACATACTTCATAATGTATGCCATGCACCGGACCGCACAAAAACCATGTGCCGACCCGGATCCTCTCTTGAAAGTTTTTCAATTTTTCAAATAAAGCACGAGTTTCGGGGTTCTAATCATTTAATGATCTTTTTTACCATGCCGGAAAGTATTTTGGATGTCCCGATTTCGCAGAAGTCATCATAACCGTCTGCTTGCATCGCTCTTATTTGGTCGGCGAACAAAACCGGTGAAACCATATGATCCGACAAATATTTCGGCATATTCGAAAAATCGGTCATTTTACGTCCTGTAAGGTTGCTGTAAAAATCTGTTTTTGGGTTTGTGAACTTAATATTTTTACATACTTCATAAAAGGCATCCGCCGCACCCTGCATCATTGGTGTATGGAAGGCTCCGCTTACCGCCAGCATAACGGCTTTATATCGCATAGATTTGAATTTTTCCGCCGCAGCCAGCACAGCCTGTTTTTCGCCGGCAATTACAGTTTGAACGGGGGAATTGTAATTTACCGGCATCACGATACCGGAGCCGGAAACAGAGCTGCAAACTTCGCGTACATTTTCCGAAGATGCTCCGATAATCGCGCACATTACCCCATCGTCGCCTGCCGCAATATGATCCGCCATAATAATACCGCGTTTGTTAACAATGCTGCAAGCATCCTCAAATGATATTATTCCCGCCGCTGTCATTGCCGCATATTCTCCCAGCGAATGTCCGGCGACGGCGTCCGGCAGCGTACCGTTTTCGGTTGCATGGTAAAAATATGCCATTGATGCGGCAAAAACCGAAATCTGGCAATATCTTGTTTCGTTGATCCGGGTATCCTCTTGGTCGGCGCAAATTTGCCATAAATCAATATCGGCGATTTTTCCCGCTTTGTCGAAAATTTCTTTCGCGCCCTTTGCGCAGTCCAACGCCATTCCTGCATATTGCGAACCCTGACCCGGAAACAAAAACGCTTTTTTCATGCTGAAAATCATTCCTTTATAAATTATATTTGTTAATATCTAGTAAATTCGAAGAATAATTATTGACAAGACCTGTTATTATATTATATCATTAGTAAAAGATTCATATAAGGTACAGTAACATAAAACGAAAAAATAATCAAGAAAAAGAATAAAAACCTGTTCTCGGGATTATTAAAGTGAACGGGTTGCAAGGAATAAGGTTGCGTGTATTGAAATCAATTAAAATTTTAGGAACAGGAATATATTTGCCCGAAACGGTTGCGGTAAACGACGATTATACTAAAATCGTTGATACCAGCGACGAATGGATCCGCGGACGGACGGGGATTTCAGAACGCCGCGTATCCAACGGCGAGCCTGTTTGGTATATGTCGCAAAAAGCGGCAGAAACGGCAATGGCACGGGCTAATGTTGATGCGAAAGACATAGATCTTGTTATCAGCACCAGCGTGAGTCCGGACTATATTTACCCGTCAGTTTCCTGTGTCGTTCAGGGCAAACTGGGAATCGGGGGAAACAAAACGTCCAAAGGAGCCGCCGCTATTGATATTAACTGTGCCTGCGCCGGATTTGTTTACGCGTTGGATATGGCGGCAAGATATATATCTACAGGGTATGAAACAATATTGATGCTATCGGGAGAGAACGTTACGAAATCTGTTGATTACAGTGACCGTTCATCCTGCATCCTATTCGGTGACGGAGCAGGGGCGTGTGTTATTCAGGGTAAAGAAGGGTTATTCGGATCGTTTCTGGCAAGTGAAGGTGAGGGAGCGAAACATATCTACGCCCGATCGCATCCGGTCAAGAACGCATTTTCCCCCGCACCCGAAGCTTCTTTGTATGACGGGTTTGAAATAACCGAATTTGGTAAGATGTTTTTAAATGGCAAAGAAGTTTACAAGTTTGCCACCCGCGTCATGGTTGAGGCTGTGCAAAAGGCCTGTGAGAACGCGAATATAACGCCGGATAACTTAGATTTGATTATACCGCATCAAGCAAACCTGAGAATTATGGAAACCGCGGCGCAAAAATTGGGACAAACGATGGAAAAGTTTTATGTTAATATCGAAAGATACGGAAATACTTCCAGCGCGAGTATTCCCATTTGTTTACACGAGCTTGCCGAAAGCGGAAAGTTGAAAAGAGGAAGCAGGATATGTTGCGTGGGGTTTGGTGCGGGGCTATCCTACGGTGCGGTGGTTTTTGATTATTAGTAAAACATACCCGCAGTTTCTTATGGAATAAAAAAGCAAATGACGGCTTTTGTTTCCGGCTTGCAAAAGGAGAAAAACATGATAAAAACAAGATTAAATGAATTACTGGGAATAAAATATCCCGTTATACAAGGTGGTATGGCGTGGGTGGCGGAAGCAGAACTGGCGAGCGCGGTATCAAATGCCGGCGGAGCGGGATTAATCGCCGGCGGGAGCGCAGATGCTGAAATAATTCGCAAAGAAATATATAAAGCAAAAGAATTGACGGACAAACCTTTCGGAATAAACGTAATGCTGATGTCGCCGTATGCCGAAGATTTGATGCAGCTTGCCTGCGAAGAAAAAGTTGCGCTGGTTACGACGGGGGCGGGAAGTCCGGGAAAATATATCGAAAAACTGAAAGAAGCGGGAATAAAGGTTATTCCGGTGGTGTCGTCGGTCGCGCTGGCAAAACGTATGGAAAGAGCCGGAGCCGATGCGGTTATCGCCGAGGGCATGGAAGCGGGCGGACATATCGGAAGCATTACGACCATGTGTCTTACGCCGCAGATTGCGGATGCTGTAAAAATACCCGTTGTGGCGGCAGGTGGAATAGGAGACGGAAGAACACTGGCGGCAGCTTTTGCGTTGGGAGCGCAGGGTGTGCAAATCGGTACATTGCTCCTTTTGTCGGATGAATGTAAAATTAATGGGAATTACAAAGAAATTGTAATCGCCGCTAAAGATACTGACAGTGTTATCACCGGAACGAACACAGGACATCCTGTACGGCAGATACGCAACAAGTTTACGCGCCGTATGCTGGACAGGGAAAAAGAGGGAATGTCACCCGGGGAATATGAAAAGCTGACCGAGGGCAGTTTGCGCAAAGCGGCGGTTGACGGTAATCGTGAAGAAGGAAGTTTTATGGCAGGGCAGATAGCCGGAATGCTCAACGAAAATTCTCGCCGGACGGCAAAAGAACTGATTGAAAACTTATTTGACGAAACGGAAAATATCATAAACAAATTACAAAATGTATAACGGGGGGCTAACGTGAAAAAGACAGCGTTGATCACAGGATCCAGCAGCGGACTGGGCAAAGCTATGGCAATAAGACTGGCAAAAGACGGATTTAATATAGCGGTGAATTTTCGGGGAGAACCTGAAAGACAGGATGCTTTGGATGTACAGGCTCTGGTGAGAGAAAACGGCAGTGAAGCGGAAATATTCGGATGTGATGTGTCCGATTTTTCCGCTTGTAAAGAAATGACGAAAAATGTAAAAGAACGGTTCTCAACGATTGACGTTTTAGTTAACAATGCCGGCATAACCAAAGACGGATTGCTGGCGCGTATGAGCGAAGAACAGTTTGACATAGTTACCGCCGTTAACTACAAAAGTGTCTTCAATATGACAAGATACGTCAGTGGTGTTATGATAAAACAACGTTCGGGCCGGATCATAAATATCAGTTCGGTGGCAGGTGTTTACGGTAATCCGGGTCAGTTCAACTACAGCGCATCCAAAGCGGGAATAATAGGAATGACACTGACTGCCGCCAAGGAGCTGGGTGCGCGTAATATTACGGTGAACGCCATAGCTCCCGGACTGATTGAAACACCGATGACCGACAGTCTTTCGGAAGAACTGAAATCCAGGATGCTTGATGCGGTGTCGTTGGGACGGTTTGGTTCTCCGCAGGATGTTGCCGGTGCAGTATCCTTTCTGGCAGGCGAAGATTCGGCATATATAACGGGACAAGTTCTTGTGGTAGACGGAGGTCTTATAATATGAGAAGAGTCGTAATAACGGGGATGGGATTTAAAACTCCTATCGGCAACGATCATAAAACATTGTGGGAGTCGGTGGTTTCAGGCAAACACGGGTTCAAAAAGATCGAAGCTTTTAATACCGAAGATATAGGGGTTTCGCTTGCGGGGATCGTAGACAACTTTGATCCGGCTGAATATATCGACAAAAAGGAGATACGCCGTACCGATAGATTTTGTCATCTCGCACTGGCAAGTACCGCAGATGCGTTGCGCGACTGTGAAACGGACTTTGCGGGGATAGACCCGTACAGGGCCGGTGTTATTTATGCGAGCGGAATCGGCGGCATGAATACCTTTGAACAGGAACATATCAAGTATTTGGAAAAGGGACCGTCACGGGTTTCGGTGTTTTTCATACCCGAAATGATCATTAATATGTGTGCCGGACTGATCGCGATAAAAACGGGATTTAAGGGTGTCAACTATTCGGTGGTTACGGCGTGCGCATCTTCAAATCACGCACTCGGCGAAGCGTTCCGCTGCATAAAACACGGGTACCTCGATGTCTGCCTTGCCGGCGGAAGTGAATCAACGATCACACGGTTTACATTAGCAGGGTTCAACAATCTTACTGCGGTTTCACGAAGTTCAGATCCGGACAGGGCATCTATACCTTTTGATGCTGAAAGAAACGGGTTTGTGCTGTCCGAGGGTGCGGGGACGCTGGTGCTGGAAGAATTGGAACACGCGAAAGCGCGGGGCGCAAAAATTTATGCGGAAATCATCGGTTATGGCTCAACCTGTGATGCTTATCATATGACAGCTCCCGTAAACAGCGGTGAAGGAACGGCAAAAGCAATGGAAATGTGTTTAGCTGAATCGGATATTTCCCGGAGTGACGTCGGATATATAAATGCGCACGGCACATCGACAAAGATAAACGATGCGGTGGAAACGCTGGCGATAAAAAAGGTTTTCGGACAGACTTCGGCTATCGGACAGGCTTCGACTATCCCGGCAGTTTCGTCTACCAAGTCCATGACGGGGCATTTGCTGGGCGCCGCCGGAGCAGCGGAAGCAATAATAACAGCAAAAGCGTTGAAAGAAGGCGTGATACCCCCCACGGCCGGCTATAAAATACCCGATGAGGACTGTGATCTTGATTATGTTACCGATGGCGCACGAAAATCAGATTTTCAGATCGCTATATCAAATTCGCTGGGATTCGGCGGACATAATGCGGCGATATGTTTAAAAAAATATTAAATGAAAGAAAATCAAGCCGGATAATGTTTCTTGTGCGGCTTGTTGCAGGGTGTATAGTATGTTTGATAATATAAATTCAAAGTTTATAGACAAAATGATCGACAAAATGCAAAAGAGCGGATTGGGAAGAATTGTCGTGCAACAGGGAGATTCCATTTTAACCCTTGAGGCAAAGAAAGAAGTTTCACCCCGATATTGTGTTTGTGCGCATCATACGGATGGGGCGTTCCCCTCAAACGCAGCTCCTGCCGCGAAAGGTTCGGCTGCTGCGGACGGAAAAACTGCGGTTAAAGAAGTCACGGACGGCGCGCTTAAGCATACGGGGAACATAGTGACATCTCCTACCATCGGAACTTTTTACACCGCTCCTGCTCCCGATAAACCGTCTTTTGCTCCGGTCGGAACCAAGGTAAAAAAAGGCGATGTATTATTTATTATAGAATCTATGAAGCTTATGAACGAAATAAAAAGTGAGTTTGACGGAACGGTCGTCAAGGTGCTAGCAAACAACGGAGAATTGATAGAATATGGTCAGGAAGTAATGATTATCGAATAACACAACAAGGGTAACTCTTATTACCCTTATTACCCTTATTACCCTTTATTAACCTCTTATAAAAACAACCCGAAAAGAAAGGTACTGATTTGAACAGCAAATTAAAATTCGTTTTATTTATGTTGATACCGTCGGTATTTTCCACAACCGCAATCGCCGTTATGAATATTGATGCATCGGATCATCCGTTCAGCGATGTGATCCATATTGTTATACCCTTGATATGCGCGGCACTGTATGCAATCGCCATCATCGGGCTTATAATGTTTTATAAATATAAACCTTGCAATATCAAAGCGGCTCCCGCCGGATTTGCGCTGACACCCTTACCCTGCTTATTTTATGAATTGATTGCATCGTCGGATATGAGATATTGGGGAACATTGGTCTTGATAATTGTGTTTACCGTTCCTTTTACGATTGCGGCGTGCATTACAACCGGGATCGTCAACCGCCGTGAAGAACGGAGGATGGTTTCGGAAATTAAAAAGAAGACTATAAAATTAGAGAATGAATAACATAAAAAATATTCAAGAAAGGAATCGGGTTGGCGTATATGCGATTTGCTGTGGCAGAAACATATCTGCCACAGGGCAGGGACATATCTGCCACGGGACAGGGACAAAATGACATATAGCTTTTCGCACAGCCCGGCGTATAGGAGTATAATATGCTGGATATAGAGCAAATAAAGGAAATTATACCGCATCGGGATCCGTTTTTATTGATAGACGAAATTGTGGAGCTTGAGCCGGGGCAAAAGGTAGTGGCTCTTAAGCATTTGAGTTGCGACGAAGATTGGTTTCGGGGACATTTTCCGCAGAATCCGGTACAGCCGGGTGTGCTTATGATAGAAATGCTGGCGCAGGCCGGAGCGGTCTGTGTGTTGTCTTTGCCTGAAAATAAGGGGAAAATCGCTTACTTTGCCGGCATTGACAAAGCACGGTTTAAACGCAAGGTATTACCTGGCGAAACCCTGCGGCTTCAGGTAGAAATAATAAAAAGCAGGGGGTTTATCGGTGTTGGAAAAGCTGTCGCTTATGTGGGTGACGATAAAGCCGTAAGTGCGGAAATCACGTTTGCGTTGTCCGAATAGAATCTATATTTATTAAAAATATCATTCAAGCATCCCGGTAATAACCTGCGCAAAGCAAGTTTTTAAAGATAGACCGAAAATTTTCGATTTGCGAAAATAATTGTTATAAAGGACCGAATTATGAGTTTTAACAAAGTATTGATTGCCAACCGCGGCGAAATAGCAGTGAGGGTGATTCGCGCTTGCCGTGAAATGGGTTTAAAAACCGTCGCTGTTTTTTCCGAAGCTGACCGCAACGCTCTTCATGCCCAGATTGCGGATGAAGCTGTATGCATAGGGCCTGCCGCACCGAATAAAAGCTACCTGAATATGATGGCAATAATTGCTGCTTGCGATGCGACCAAGGCGCAAGCCGTGCATCCGGGTTTCGGTTTTTTGTCCGAATCGGCTGATTTTGCCCGTTATTGCAAAAAGTGCGGATTAATTTTTGTCGGGCCGTCCTGTAAGTCGATAGAAATGATGGGCGATAAGGCGAGGGCAAAACAAACAATGACGAATTCAAAGGTTGCCGTGATACCCGGTTCGAACGGTATAGTTTCCGATTTGAAAAAAGCCGGAAGAGCCGCTGAAGAAATCGGCTATCCGGTTATGCTAAAGGCATCGGCGGGCGGCGGCGGGCGGGGAGTTCGCCTTGTGAATTCCAAAAAAGAACTGGAAAATTCATTTACGGCATCCCAAACCGAAGCTCTCAGTTGGTTCGGAAACGGTGATGTATATATAGAAAAATTCATCGAAAATCCGCGCCATGTCGAAGTACAGGTAATAGGAGATACACACGGCAATATTGTGCATTTAGGGGAGCGTGACTGTTCGATCCAACGGCGCAATCAAAAACTAATCGAAGAAGCATTGTGTCCGGCAGTGGATGACAGTTTGCGGGCGAAAATAGGAAAAGCCGCTTGCAGAGCCGCCGAGGGATGCGGGTATCACAATGCGGGTACGATAGAATTTTTATTGGACAAAGACGAAAATTTTTATTTTATGGAAATGAACACACGCATACAGGTAGAGCATGGTATAACCGAACTTGTTACAGGGATAGATCTGGTGAAACAACAGCTAGCCGTTGCTATGGGTGAAAAATTGCCTTTTACGCAGGAAGATGTGAAGTTTTCAGGACACGCTATAGAATGCCGGATCAACGCTGAAAATCCCAAACAGGATTTTCGTCCGTCCCCGGGTGTGATCACAGCTTTGCATATGCCCGGAGGACCGGGTGTGCGTATCGACAGCGCGGTATACGCCGGTTGTGAAATTCCGCCGTATTATGACAGCATGATAGCCAAGCTTATGGTATACGCACCGAGCCGCACCGAAGCTCTCAAAAAAATGCAGTGGGCGCTGGCTGAATTTATCATCCGGGGTATTGAAAACAATGTAGATTTTCATTTGAATCTTCTTAAAGACGAGGATTTTGCATCCGCGAATTATGATATAGGATTTTTGCAAAGAAAGATGGGTGACGGTTTTGCTTGAGGATTTTTTTAAAGTAGTAAGAATCAGAATGGAAAAATCATATAAAGAGGATGTTCATCCGGGTGTACAAATTCCTAAGGATTTGCTTTTCAAATGTCCGCGCTGTCAGCATACAGCATTTACCGAAGAGTTCGAGTCGGCGCGTAAGGTGTGTACATATTGCAGATATCATTCACGCCTTACCGCAAAAGAACGGTTACGCATGACCGCAGACAAGGACAGCTTTGTCGAAATGGATGCAAACCTTTCGGGTAAAGATCCTATCGGGTTTCCGGGGTATGAAAAAAAGATTGCCGAACTGCGGGAATCGACTTCGCTTACCGAAGCGGTTATCACCGGTCATTGTGAAATACGCGGGCAAAAAACTGTGATCGCAATTATGGACTCACACTTTATGATGGCCTCTATGGGTTCGGCTGTAGGAGAAAAAATTACCCGTGCGTTCGAATATGGCGTACTGGAGCGGCTGCCTGTTGTGATATTTACGGCAAGCGGCGGAGCGCGTATGCAGGAAGGTATCATATCCTTAATGCAGATGGCAAAAACCAGCGCGGCGGTTGCGCGGCACCATGCGGCGGGATTGCTTTACATCACGATTATCACAGATCCGACCACCGGCGGGGTTACGGCATCGTTCGCTTCGCTGGGTGATATTATTATTGCGGAACCCAAAGCACTGATCGGGTTTGCGGGACGGCGTGTGATAGAGGGGACAATAAAACAACGGTTACCCGAGGAATTTCAATCTGCGGAGTTTATGCTTGAGCATGGTTTTATTGATATGATCGTTGACCGTCCTAATATGCGGCGGACTTTGTCCAGTCTTATAGGAATGCACAAACCTAAAAAAACCCCCGGAAACGGTGTGTGAAATCTATATGAAAGGAACAATGGCAAGTATGAATATATCTCCTGCGAATACATCAGGTACATGGAAAAAGATCGAACTTATACGTCAGCCCTCGCGCCCGACGGTAAAGGATTATATTCAATTGATATTTAGTCAGTTTTATGAAATGCACGGGGATCGTCTGTTCGGTGACGACGAAGCTATAATGGGAGGGGTCGCGTTATTCGGAGAAACCCCGGTAACGGTTATCGGGCAGGTAAAAGGTAAAAACTTTGAAGAAAACAAGAAACATAATTTTGCCATGCCGCATCCTGAAGGTTACCGGAAAGCTTTACGGCTTGCGAAACAAGCGGAAAAATTTGCACGCCCTGTTATATGTTTTGTGGATACGCCGGGAGCCTTTTGCGGGGTAGCAGCAGAGGAACGCGGTCAGGGTGAAGCGATTGCACAAAATTTGATGGAATTTATGCAGCTGCAAACGCCGATAATATCTATAGTAACCGGAGAAGGCGGAAGCGGCGGCGCACTTGCGTTAGGGATATGCGACGAATTGGCGATGCTGGAAAACGCTGTATATTCGGTTATATCACCCCGGGGTTGTGCTAATATTCTGTGGAAGGATGCTTCCCGGGAAAAAGAAGCGGCGGAGCTTTTGAAGATAACAGCGCAGGATTTGAAAGATTTCGGAATATGTGACTATATAATAAAAGAGCCGCCGGGCGGCGCACATCTTTCCGTCGGGGAAACAGCAGAAGCTATTATGGAATACTTATTTGATGCGTTAAATAAAATTTCACAAAAAGATGTTGCAATTATGTTGCAAGAGCGTTATAATAAATTTAGAAGAATCGGCGAGTTTGAGGAATAACGTCCGAAACACGCAACAAAGGAGGGTTGGTAGATATGGAAAATACGATTCTGGAAAAAGTGACGGCTATCCTGTGTAATCAACTTGATTTGGACGAGGATAAAGTGACAGCGGAGTCTTCTATCACGGATGATCTGAACGCAGATTCCCTTGATGTTGTTGATCTTGTCATGTCATTTGAGGAGGAATTCAACCTCGAAATACCCGACGACCAGGTCGAAAATCTGAAAGTCGTTGGCGACATAGTCAAATACATTGAAGAAAACAGCTAACAGCTAATAGCAAATAAAGAATATTAAAATATAAATAACCCCGGATATAAATCGGGGTTATTTATTTTGGTTGTTTTTTATGTGCGGTTTTTGTTTTTCAATAGACCTCCGTCACACGGCGTTAATTTATCCTCAAATATCCATGATATTCTCGTCAAAATTGCATTATTTGACGAAAAATCATCTGCGTTCATACATCACGTTTTAATTCCCTAGGAGGTCTAATATCTCCCTGTATTTAATTTTCGCAAAAATTCAATCATCAGCGTTACAGAGTTTGCGCAGGCGATTTTTACAAACTCCCAGAACTCCATATGGGAGCTTTCGCTTGCGCTGTCCGAAATAGAGCGAATAACGCAGAACGGCAATCCGTTCAAATAACAAGTATGTCCGATCGCCGCCCCTTCCATTTCGACCGCTGCCGCTCCGAAGTCTTCTCTGATTTCAAGGTTCTCTTTTTTATCTTTGATGAATTGATCACCCGAAGCGATAATTCCCGGGACAACCTTTACATTTTTAATTACCGCCGATGCTTCGAGAAAACGCCGTGTCAGATCCTGTGAAGCGGGGATTTCAGACAACCCCAAATTTTGGATGTAACCCGGGGGATCTTCCAGTGTTTTGTGATCATGCTGAACAACAGCGGTGCTGACAGTAATATCCCCGATACCCAGCGCGGGATCAAGACCGCCTGCCACACCCGTGTTGATTATCATATCCGGCGAATAGAGCAATATCATGGTCTGTGCGCAAACAGCGGCGTTCACTTTTCCTATACCGCTAACGGCAGCCACAACTTCCGTGTTCTCTAAAGTGCCTGAATGAAACTGGATCTTGCTATGAATTTGTGATACAGCATTATTCATTCTCTGCTTTAATTCTTCGACTTCGATATCCATTGCGCCTATAATGCCGACTTTCACTGGATTATAACACCCCTTATACCAAAAGTTTTAATTTACCCTGTTCCAAACCGCCATTGAACTCTCTTTGCGGTTAGCGAAAGCGAAAAACGGAATAAACTTCAAACGTACAGGTTCTTTTTTTCCGGTATATTCCGAATAAAGCTTATTATCGTCGCCGCAAAGTTTGAACCCATCCGCATAAATCACGTTTGCAGAAAACGTTTCATCGTATTCGATCTTTGCGGAAAGTTCACTGTTCACCGACAGAGCCCGCACAGGAGCCGCATTGTCAAGTTCTTCCAAGCAGTACACAACCGGGCCTAACTGCATAACAGCGCGTCCGCAATTTTCGGTCACCAGATTTGATGCTTGAATCAAGGTCGGACGCATTTGCATATCAAGAGTAATTTCTCCGGCGGTGTTTTCTATTATTGCGTATCCGTTTTTCATTGTATATTTTTTATTGATGCTGAAAGAAGAACACCATCCGGGTATACGCAGAGCAATGAAACTATAACCGTCTGCTTTGATTTTCACAAACCCGTTTTTTGGATATTCCGTGGAAATCTCCGCTGCTTTTTTGCCGTTATCCAGTTTGTTCGGTATATATTGGTTGATGTACAAGCCGCCGTCGTTTTCGCTGTAAATATAATTTCCTAAAGAGGCGAAAAAGCGTGTAAGATTAGGAGGGCAGCACGAGCATCCGAAAACTTTGGCACGTTTGGTCGCCGGCTGCCAGTTGCGGGAATTACCTCTGACGGAATTATCTTTGTCTTTTAAATGCGGTGTAAGTTCAAGAGGATTACAATAAAAGAAAGAATCACCCCCGAGCGAAACGCCGGACAGGATTCCGTTGAATATAGTACGTTCTACCGTATCGGCGTAAACACCGTCACAGGATAATTGCTGCATTCTTAATGCGAACATCGCCAACGCTATTGATGCGCAGGTTTCAGCGTATGCGGTATCGTTCGGCAAATCATAAGGACGAGTGAACGCCTCGCCGGCATGACTTGAGCCTATGCCGCCGGTTATGTACATCTTGCGGTGTGTTATGTCGTAAAACAATTTTTCACAAGCGGAGCGGAGTGCCTTGTCGTGTTTGCGTTCCGCCGCCAGGTCTGCCATAGCGCAATACAAATAGCAGGCTCGTACCGCATGACCTCTAGCGGTATCCTGACTTCTGATACCGTAAAGACTCTGGTTATAACTGTGGGTCATCCATTCCGGCTGGTCACAATGCAGATCTTTTTCGCTGGAGCCGCGCCGGTTCAAAAAGAATTCAGCAAGATTCAACCAACGTTCTTCGCCTGTACAACGATAAAGACGGAACAACGCCAATTCTATTTCTTCGTGGCCGGGTGTGTCAAAATCAGCTGATTCCTCGTCCATAAAAATTTTTGCTATGTGTTCGGAATACTTTTTCATCAGTTTCAAAAACCTGTCGCGTCCCGTGGTTTCGTACCAAGCCACTGCCGCCTCAATCAGATGACCGGCGCAGTACAACTCATGAAAATCGCGCTTAGTGAACGGTTTTTCGTCTCTCGCGGTTAAAAAGAACGAATTAAAGTATCCGCTTTTGTGTTGATTTTTTTCTATATCGTCTATCAGGGATTCAATAAACGTTTCCAGCTCAGGATCTTTGTGTTGCCGCAGAATGTAAGCGGCACCCTCTATCCATTTCGCTACATCCGAATCCCAAAAGAAATGCGGACGGTTCGGCATTTCTTCTTTCCATTCGCATTTTAGTGCTTTGAACCGTCCTGTTTCCTCGAAGCGGTTCTTAACCGCAACCGTTGTCACATCACGGTTAATATCCAAACGATTTTTCCAAAAACCGCCGGTTATCGTTATATTGCTAAAATTAATATTGTTCATATAGCGCGCTCTTCACCGGGTTACAAAAAAGCCGTGTGAATCGGACGTTTTGTTGACACAACGGATTCCGTATGTGCTGCCCCGGTTCCTTTCTTGAGTGTTTTTTACGATGTTTTTCTATTAGACCTCTTCGAAAATAACTCCGCCATCACGTTTTAGTTTCCGAAGAGGTCTATTGATAAATTATTTCATTTTTCCGCTTTGTTCCAATGACTTGATCCAAAGACCGCCCTGTACTGTACGGTGTTGAAAACCTATTTGCATAGAGGTAATCGTGGAATACCAGTCGGTCATAGGTACACGGGACGGAGTTAATGTATACATGAAGTGAAGTAAATCAACCATTTTTTCGAAGTTCGCTTTATCGCTGCATAATGTAGCCGTCCAAACCAGCCAGTCGGTCTTGGTGTAGTCCGCACGGTTATCCAACGGCAACCCATATGCATTCATGCGACCCAGACAGGAAGCCATTTCATCGGCAATAATTTTTTCCGGAAATAGTCCTGTTCCGAACAACTTATCCCATACAGAGTTGTATTTCATGCTGACAGATCCCGGTTGGTCAAACGCAAGCCGGGTGCTTCCGTCGCCGTTTGCGGAATTTTTGACCCATTCCTTTGCCATATCGCGAGCAGCATCCATATATTTTTTGGCTTCTGACGGTTCGTTCCACATTTCACAAAGCAGCGAATACGATGCGATACCCATAATCGCCTTGACTGAAAGGTTACAGTTATGCGCAAGATGTCCCGCAAAATCGTCGGTGCAAAGTTGATTTTCCGGATCCACGCCGTTAGTCAGCAAATAGTCTGCCCACAGTTTCAGCGTGGTTTGGTTCTCTTTCATGAAATCGGCATTTTTTTCGGCACGCGCGCAGGAAGCCGCCATAACCAACATATTTCCGCACTCTTCTACCGGCATTTGATGTGAAATATCGGTTCCGCCGCTATAGACCTGTCCATTCAAAATCGGGTATGTGCCGGCATCATGGGGTGCAAAATCAAATGGCCATTTTCCGCTTGTTGCATATTTGAAGATGGGGCGCATCATACCCTTGATCAATTCAGGATTGTATATAAGGAACAGTGGGATCGAAGGGTAGCTGACATCTACCGTCGCTGCGCAACCATTGGAAAAACATTCTTTGGAAACAAAAAGCGCATCGCCGTCCGGATCTTCTACAAGTTTGTGAGCCGCCATTACCTGGCGTATCGCCAGCTGCAATAATTCCGCATATTTGCGTCCGCCGGCTTTTTCAGCATCTGCCGTCATTTTTTTGTCGAACTGCGCGCAACGTTTGATAGTGTCGTCATATTCTTTATACGCCGCAATAATTTCCTGTTCTATAGTTGCTCCTTTGCGTTTCCACCACGCTTTAATTCGTTCGCCGAAATATATAAGAGAATAAAGATCGTCATATGCGAAAAGCACGAGAGCGTTGTTTTTGCCGGAAGTGTCCATTTTTACTTCAATCTGTGCCGCCGCGAACCCTTCTTCCCGAGTGCGGGAAACCGAGCTGTCGCCGTCCGCAGTAAGGTAGAAATATCCCCAATCGATGCAAATGCCGTCGCCTACCTTACCCAGAACCGCTTGTTCTTGTCCGCCCATTTTCATGGAGGTAAGTCCGTCCGTAAGTTTTACCTCTTCGGTTAATACGGGACATTGATGCCCGTCGTTCAGGCAAAGCTGGGATGTAGCAGTAACAGCTACGCTCACATCATGCTTTTTACCGTCCAGACTTTTCAATGTGATTTTCAAATATGTAACAGGACGGGAATAAAGATCCATATCATCAGGCAGCAGCGGCGATGTGAAATTTGCCGTCAATTCTACACCGTCTGCTTCAAAAGTGTATATAGTGGAAAAACTGTCGAAAATTACGGATGTTTGAGTCATTTTCAGTTTTTGGTCATCGTTTCCGTCCCGTCTTCTTCGTTTGGTTTCACCGCCGCCCATGAAATAGAATAGTTTGCCGTCGATTTTCGCTGTGCCTGTCAGAATGTTGGATTTTCCGCTCCAATGTTTTGTTTCACCGTTATTCAGTTCGTTTGCCATACTCCAGATACTGGTATAGGGGTCGATGTTGATGAGAGGGTACGCAGGTGCCCGAAAAGGTTTCTGTATCATAAGTCAATCTCCATTCTGCCGCAAAGAGCGGCGATCTAAATTTTAACATAGTATATCATACTTAATATTTGCTGTAAATAGATTTGTCTATAATATTTACAGTTCGCGGACTTTGTTTTCCGACACATCCGTTGATATTTTTTGCGGTTTTTGAAATGAAACGCACAGGACAAAAACAATATTACAAAACCGCGCATAACACAACTGCGGATTTTTGACCCGCTGCGCAGTCCGGTTACTTTTTAGTCGTCTCTGATGTCCGGCTCCAGAGTCTTGATAGTTTCGGTTATCTTTTCAAAATCCTGCCTGACATTACGGTCGATATTGTCCATTTGCGTGCGCAGATTATGAAATGCGGCATCTTCGGTGTTAAGGTATTCCGGGGATTCATTTTCTCTGACAGGACCGTTCAATATATCCTGAGCCATGATTTTCGCATGATTTATAATACTTTGAGCTTTTTCTTTTGCGGTTTTAATTATTTCATCGTGCTTTTTCCGTGCGCCGGATTCAGTTTGTTCCGCCGTTGATTGTGCTTTTTCAATAAGGACTTCGATTTGTGCGATATAATTTTTAATTGTGCTTTTGATTTGTGATTTTACTTCGGTTATTTCAAACTCCGCTTGTTTTACACGCTCCCGAAGAGCCTGCCGTACTTTTTCGTCCACCATATCATCTATATCACGGCTTTTTTGTTCAGCCTCATCCAAAATCCGGCTTGCCGCCTGTCTTGCTTCGGTGGTAAGTTTCGCAGCAAATTCTTTTGCGTTGTTGAATACTTCCTTATAATTATCAGCTTCGGTTTTCGCACTGTCTACCATTTGTTTTGCCGCATCCTGAGCATCAGCCAATATTTTTGAAGCTGACTGCCGTGCTTTTTCGCTTTCCTCAAAAGATGCGCTGCTTGCATAATTTGATCCCTGTTCCGATTTGTCCAAAGTCCCCCGGTTGTCTTCCGAGGTATCACTTTGTTCTTTTTTTTGCGCTTCACTTTGAAGTAAGGCGTACTCGGCCTCCAGCACGGTGTAGCGTTCCTCGTTTTGTTCACATTTCAGGGATAGTTCGCGGTTCTCGTTCGTAAGCTCGGATATGCGTGCGACATATTTTTCAGCCTGGCTTTTATGCTCGGCTATTTCATCATTGGTTCTTTTTAATGCGGTTTCCAATCCCTGATTGCGGTTTTTGATAGTTTCTATTTCAAAATTACCGTTTTTGAGTTCGCCGCAGCTCTGTTCCAGCTCGTGGTTGCGGTTTTTAAGTTCGTTACAGTTTTGTTCCAACAGCTTTATTTTTTTCAGAAACTCTTCCGCGTTGTTGTTCGCTTCGTCCACATATTTTATGAGTTCTTTTTGCTTTTCCTCATATTCTGCGGTCAATTGATCAAGAGCTTCTATTACATCATCTTTGTTAAAACCGCCGAACTTGACTGTTCTGAATTTTCCTTCGGTTATCATAATTTGTGCCCATCCTTTATTTTACGGCTAATTTATTTTTTTAGTTAACTTTATCCTTGAAAATTTTTAATATATCGTCAAGTTCGACATCGACATCCGAATCCGCATCAAAACTGTTTTTTTGTTCTTCGGTTTCGGTCTCTAAACTGCTTCCGCTGAAGATAGTGTTCAAAGAAGCCGGTGCGATTTTGGGTTTAAATTCTGTATCGAATCCCGTGGCGACTACGGTGATCTTCATTTTCTCTTCCAGGGCTTCATCGAACGCTACACCCCAGATAACCGTTGCATCGGGGTGCATAGCTTCCTGGATTTTTTCCATAGCGATATTAGCTTCATCCATATCGAAAGAGATAGGAACGGTAAGGTTGACAATAACACCCTTTGCGCCGTCTATCGACGTTTCCAGCAGCGGGCTTGAAATTGCCGCTGAGGATGCTAATTCCGCTCTGTCTTTCCCTTCTGCGGTGGAGAAACCCATATGAGCGTAACCTGCATCCCGCATGATGGCGGTAACGTCCATGAAATCCAAATTGATATATCCTTCGATATTTATCAAATCAGAAATACTTTGAACACCCTGACGTAACACATCGTCCGCAATCGCAAATGCGTTGAACAGGGTGATTTTTTGCTCACTTACAAGCTTTAAGCGTTCATTAGGAATGACTACCAGTGAATCAACGTGCTCCCGGAGCTCGGCTATGCCTTCTTCGGCTTGTTCCATGCGTCGCTTGCCTTCGAATAAAAAAGGTTTAGTGACAATGCCTATCGTAAGGATCCCCATTTCTCTTGCTATGGATGCGACGATTGGGGAAGCTCCCGTACCTGTGCCGCCGCCCATACAGGCAGTGATAAACACCATTTGGGT
The DNA here is from genome assembly GCA_009778115.1 of Oscillospiraceae bacterium. Classification (GTDB taxonomy): domain Bacteria; phylum Bacillota; class Clostridia; order Oscillospirales; family Ruminococcaceae; genus WRME01. The sequence continues at coordinate 35,522 of WRKL01000009.1, forward strand.
TCCTTTAAAAGCCGCTGCGATTTCGTCGCGATTTTCTTCGGCTGCTTTTTTGCCCACCTCAGGGTTTCCGCCTGCTCCGTAGCCGGTTTTACCGATCCTGATTTTATGTACGGCCCTGGACTTCGCCAGCACCGCCTGATCTGTATTTATAGCGACAAAATCAACGCTGGTGATACCGTGATCTATCATCCGGTTCACAGCGTTTCCGCCGCCGCCGCCAACCCCTACAACTTTTATGTTTACAACATTGCTAGGTTCATCCGCTAACATAATCCCACTCATTTTTTATCCTCCCGATTTATTTTCTTTTTATTTCTTATTTACTAATTTCAGAATAAGAGATGTATAAAAATCAAGCAAAATTTTTCAAATATACTAACCGCATTATCAGCTATTGGAAATTAATAGTATAAACACCCTTACACAGTAACCTGAAACAAAAACAACTCTTCAGTTTATTTTATCAGAAATCTTTTCTAATATCAAGTGTTTTTTGCGAATAAATTTCGATAAATTTTGTCAATTTCGATGATCGTTATCAATCCGGGTTAAAATGAAATGATTCGGTCATCGAATGTGGAGATTTTACATAGTACAGAGTACCATTTTCGCTTTTTTCTATTTTATCTTTTATGATTTTTTTCATGGATTTCAATTTATAACAAATATCTTCGACATCCCCTAAATTCAAAATCAATCGGTTTTTATAGCGCAGTTTAATATCGGTGATATTTTGTACGTCTATTTCCTTGATTCCGCTAAGCTCCGCCTCCTCGATTGCGTTGAAAATTTGCCGGACGGCATTGAATCTTTCCGCAGCGAAAAGATTGGATATTTGAGGGTCGCTTTCCGCTTGATCCGTTTCATCATAATTCTCTGTGCTGTTCGGGTCATCGCTGCAGACATCAATAAAATCGCCTGCTTTTACATCATTTGAAACAAGACCTTTGACAACGACCGAACCGGGGTATTTTTTTAATTGTCCGACTTCAAGTATCCGGCCGTTTTCGCTGAGATACGCATAGAATTCTCCGCAGAATGCCGAAAACGCAATATTACCCTCTTTTATTTTAATAACGACGGCGGACGGAAATTTCTTTTGCACTTCAACACTTTCGCAATATATTAAGTTTGACATTATCGCATCGGATGCTCGTCCGGTATCTACCCTGAACATATTATCGTTTTTTATTATTCCCGATGCCCGGACAATTTGTTCGTAGTCATACATATTGACACCCTCGACCCCTATTTTTTCCAGCTTAAAAAACACAGTAAGCGAAAGGATTATCCCTACCGCCAGTATTAATACAAAAAGCAGGATATAGTACAGGATAAAATTGCGTTTACGTTTTCTGCTCCGTGTCTTGGTTGCGGACTTCTGTGCAAGACCCCGCGAATTAGCGTATGCTTGCTGATACGCGGTGTACGGATTTAAATAATCGTCATTATTAAAATCATTTCGTTTGGACATATGAGTAACCACCTTTTTGAAAAAAACATATTATAACTTTATCGAAGGGGTGTTGTTTGTTTTGGAAAAACTTGTTATACAGGGTTTGAATACACTGAACGGTGAAATAGCGGTGCATGGAGCGAAAAACAGCGCACTGCCTATACTTGCGGCATCCATTTTGAACGGTTCAAAAAACCTGCTGTATAATTGTCCCCGGATCAAGGACATAGATTGCGCCGTAAAAATATTGAATCGTCTGGGTTGTGCAACAAAACAAAACGGCAGTATAATAAGTATTGATTCATATTCTTTGTCAGGTTATGATATACCCGAATCCCTTATGGCGGAAATGCGCGGTTCCATCGTTTTTTTAGGTGCGCTGACGGCGCGGTGTAAAAAAGCGAGGATCTGCTACCCCGGCGGTTGCGAGATAGGTCAAAGACCGATCGACATACATCTGGAAGGGCTTCGCCGGCTCGGCGTGATAATCGACGAGGAACACGGGATGTTAAATTGCCGTGTTGATAAACCTTTGACGGGCGCTAAGATTTCGTTACCCTTTCCCAGTGTGGGAGCGACCGAAAATATTATGCTGGCGGCGGTAACCGCGCGAGGTGAAACCGTTATCGGCAATGCGGCCGCAGAGCCTGAAATCGCAGATCTTGCCGATTACCTGAACAAGTGCGGAGCTATCGTCCGGGGTGCAGGTGAAAACACAATATATATACAGGGTGTAGCCGAACTGCACGGTGCAGAGCACACTATAATTCCGGATCGGATCGTCGCTTGTACCTATCTTTGCGCGGCGGCGATAACGGGAGGTTCTTTATTGGTAAAGAATATGAATCCGCTGCATATCGAGGCAGTACTTGAGTTATTTGAGCAAAGTGGCTGCAGGATGATGACAGAGCCGGACAGAGTGCATATAACTGCCAAAAAACCGCCTGATCCAATACATACCGCGCGTACCTTGCCGTATCCGGGTTTCCCTACCGATATTGTCGCACCTATGACGGCAATAGCAACCATAGCGGACGGAACCAGTATATTTGTGGAAAATATATTTGAAAACCGCTACAAACACGTTGCCGAGCTTATAAAGATGGGAGCCGATATAAGCGTGGAAGGCAGAGCTGCGGTGATAAGGGGAGTTGACCGTCTTTACGGTGCGAGTGTGAAAGCGACGGATTTGCGCGGCGGAGCGGCTTTGGTTCTTGCCGGACTTGCCGCGGAGGGGACAACATATATAACAGAGATGCCGCACATAGACCGGGGTTATGAATGTATTGAAAAGAGCTTGTCCTCGGTCGGTGCGAAAATAACCCGATTGTGTACACCGTGAAAAATACGGGGTTCGGTTTGGTCTGATTAAAAATCCATTAACGTTAAAAGCTCATCAACTATAACGTCGGCGGTGTTAGTTACAGCCATTTTGGAAGCCGCTTTTCCCATCCTTTTCAACATATCGGGAGTGTCTAATAAATTTGAGAGTTTTGCGATCAGTTCGGCTTTGTTATAATTTTTTTCTTCCAGAAGTATCGCAGCACCCGCATCCGACAATACTTTGCCGTTATAATATTGGTGGTTTTCGGTGACGTTGGGTGAGGGTATCAGGATCGACGGTTTGCCCGCCACCTGCAATTCGCTAATTGTTATTGCACCGCACCGGCTTATCACAAGATCCGCCGCCGCAAGGCATATGTCCGAATGATTTATATATTCGCTTATGCGTATTCTTTTGTCGTTTTGCAAGCTGACACCGCGTTCTTTCAGCATTTTATGGAACGAATTAACCCCGTTCCTGCCGTATCCGTGGATATGATTAACCAGATTTTTTCCGGCGTGCCATGCGATT
>WRKL01000010.1 GCA_009778115.1 Oscillospiraceae bacterium
TACTAATCCCACATTAAAATCATCGTTTCAAACTTCGTTCGTTATTCGTTTTTCATAAAAAACTACTCACTCGTTTTCAACGGTTTTTAAAATGGGATTAGTATCAGATTATTTTTTGCCTAAAGAGATGTTTCAGTCGCGTTATGATCCTCCATAAATTTTACTATCGCGCAAAAAAGAGTAAACGCCGTCCTGTGCTGATAATCCTCTGTGGACAGCAGAGCGGCTTCTTTGTAGTTGGATAAAAAACCGCATTCCGCAAGAACAATCGGAGTTTTTGTCTCTTTCAAGAGGAAATAAGCTCCTTTGTCCGGTTTGATTTTCCGGTCGTTCCAGGGTTGAAGTTTTGCCGCAAATTCATCCTGAATTCTCTGCGCTAGTTGCAAACTCAAAGGATTATTGTCGCTGTAAAATATTTGCGCGCCCCTTTCGGACGGGCTTGGGTACTTGTTTTGATGTATGCTTACCGTAATAGAGTTGGGATTATTCGTTATAATTTTCAGCCTGTTTCGCAGATCTGATTTTTTATAACGCGGAATTTTAGTGATGCTCGGATCATGCTTGGATTCATCCTTGTCGCGGGTGAGTACCGCATCGTATCCGCCGATAATAAGCATATCTCTCAATGCGATAGTTATGCTCAGATTTATATTTTTTTCCAACGCCCGGTTGACCCCCGTTGCTCCCGCATCAATTCCGCCGTGTCCCGCATCCAGTACGATTTGATTAAAAGGTTTTGCCGATGTAATAACCGGAACAGATTCGGATAACCGGGATACCGCGAATATTACCAATAGCACCGATAAGCAAACGATTGCCGCCATAAATACAAATTCTTTGTTCCTGCGCACAAATCATCCCCCCGTAATACATATGACTGCCCGAAAATGTATATTCATGCCAATATTTATTATCTCGCTAAGTTTACGGTGAGGTCTATTATAATCAGGTTCTACACTCGTCGGTTTTTTTCATATTAATAGTGTGTAAGATTTGCAATCCGGCTCAAACCCCGTGCCGGAAAGATACCCGTGAACAAAATATATCAGACCTCCTCGGGAATTCAAGCGCGATGTATGAACGCAGATGATTTTTCGTCAAACAAGGCTTTTGACGGGAATATCATGAATATTTAAGGATAAATTAACGCCGTGTGTACTTTGCAAAGTGATTTTAGAGGAGACCTATTACAAACTTTTCTTTTTTAGCGGGGTTGGCAGCAAAGCCGGATGTAAGGGTTTGCGTACTCTTAATTATTTTAACCCGGGGGTTTTCGCAATGGATTTTAATAATATTGATTCTGCACCGGACGGGAATAAGCTATTTTCCGGTCAAAAAGGTAAAAACAGCGGCAGTGAAAAATCATTTTTCGATGCAAGGTCAATCCGGGACACCAAGAAAACTCATAGTTTTTGGAACATTCTTACCGTTCAATGTATATTGACAGTTTCATGCGCTATTTCCGTCGTATTATTCAGCACATTCGTAAAGGACGGTTTTGCGATTTTTAAAAAAGAGTATGATTTACTCAAGAATGCCGTAAACATGGATACGGCAAGCGAAAAGATCCGTGGGTTTTTCAATAGCCTTAGGCCGCTGCAACCCGACGGCAGCGAAGATATTGAAAGCAGCAGCAATAATGTAAGCCGTGAATCCGAAAGCAAAGATGATTTTTCTGATGATGACGCAGAGTTCAGCAACGGAGATAATTCAGAGAGAATCAACGTGCTTAATTCAAAGAAAAACGAGATCCTCTTTTCCCCCGTCAACGCTTCTTTTTCCCCCGTTCCGCTTTTGCCGCCCCGATTTGGAAACGTGCCGTATTCCGGCAAAATAACCAGTACCTTCGGATGGCGTAAAAGTCCGATAACCGGAAAAAGGGAGTTCCATTTTGGAGTGGATATTGCCGGAGCTCTTAAAGATCCGATCAGGGCTGCCGGCGACGGCAGGGTCGTATTTATAGGATACAGCGATAAAATGGGTAAACATCTGGAAATAGAACACGGCGGCGGATTAACGACACGATATGCCCATTGCGATAATATACTGGTAAGCGAAGATAATTTTGTGAAAAAAGGACAAACCATAGCGAGGATGGGAAGCACCGGCATCTCCACCGGCACGCATCTTCATTTCGAAACGGTAAAAAACGGAGTTTGGGTGGATCCGGCTCAGATGTTTCAAGAGTATGATATTTAATGGAATTTTATATAGCTGGCATTAAAATAAGACTTACTTTTTTGTTCGTTGCGTTGCTGACGATAACCCTGCTTGCGGACAGAAGCGGTCTGGTTTTTTTCTCTTTGCTCGCGGCTTTGATCCACGAAACAGGACATATAGCAGCGTTTGCGGTATTCAAATCAAAACCACACGAGGCTTCGGTGGAAATTTCGGGCATAAAGCTGACAAAACCGCCGGACAAGCTTAGCGCCGGAAAAGAGGTTGTTTTGCTATTTGCGGGATCGGCGGTAAACTTTGTCGTTTTCGCGGTGTTTTTCTTTGTTTTGAAGTTTGAAAGTTTCGCTTACATCCATTTGATGATAGGTGTTTTTAATATGCTGCCGATAGCTCCGCTGGACGGCGGTATGCTGGTTAAGCTTGCGGCAGAACGGATTTTCAGCCCCGGGACAGCGGATATAATATCCCGGGCATTGTCCGTTTTAATAATAATCCCGCTTATAATATACGGGATTTATTTGGCGTTTAATATGAACTTCACATTGCTTATCACGGCTGTATATCTGTTGATTTTGGTTCTTTCGTAGTCACTAAAATTTCGATAATATCATAACATATATAAAGGTTAGCGTGAAAAATATTCAAGAAAGGAACCATGTTGCGCGCCTTTATATGATTTTTTGCGCAGCTTGGTGTACGGCGTTTTTTATATGTCTACATATTTGGTTGCAGGCGGTGACTTGCGCAATGCGCATATAGCGAACCTGCTTTGTGTTGAAAACAATGTCCGGGTAATCGGGTTTGATGATAACAGCCGGTTTAAAAAAGAAATCAAGGTATGTCTTGACCCGAAAGAACTTTGCGGAACCATCGACCGGATCGTTTTGCCGCTCCCGGTAAGCATTGATAATTATACGGTAAACACTCCCCTATTCAATCGGAAATTGACCCTGGAAGAAGTTATTAATACGGCTCCCAAGATAGTGTTCGGCGGCATGATAAGCGATAAAATTAATTCTATGTGTGCCGGCAAAGGTATTCCCGTTGTCGATTATTTTGTGCGCGAAGAATTGGCGGTGTGTAACGCTGTGGCAACTGCTGAGGGTGCGATACAAATAGCAATGGAGGAGCTTCCCTTTACCATCCACGAAACAAAATGCCTGATCACCGGCTATGGCAGGGTCGCCAGGGTTTTGTCAAAATCGTTGTTCGGTTTGGGTGCTAGGGTCACGGTAGCCGCAAGAAAGCTTTCGGATATTGCATGGGCGGGCGTCAACAGCATGACGGCAATACATATAAGCGAACTCGGCAGACATATAAAAGATTTTCCGCTGATAATAAACACGGTTCCCGCCAAAATATTTGATTGCGCAATACTGTCCGGCGCAGACAGGGATGCTCTTATTATCGACCTTGCTTCCAAACCGGGCGGAGTAAATTTTGAGGATGCTAAAAAACTTAATTTTAAAGTGATATGGGCGTTATCGCTGCCGGGTAAGGTAGCGCCGTTCACATCAGGCAAAATTATATACAATACCATAAATAACATTGTGAAGGAACTTGAGGTTACATAAATGAAAAAAATAAAAATAGGATTCGCTATGTGCGGTTCATTCTGCACATTCGATGATAGCATAAAACAGCTCGAGAGGTTGGTATCCGGCGGCTATGATGTCACGCCCATAATGTCGTTTAACGCATATTCTATCGACACGCGTTTCGGCAAAGCGGCGGATTTTGTACGCAGGATCGAACAAATATGCGGCAGACCCGTAATCCGGACTATCGAGGGTGCCGAACCCGCAGGTCCCGGAAAACTATACGAGTTGGTGCTGGTTTCGCCGTGTACCGGGAATACCCTTGCAAAACTCGCAAATTCGATAACCGATACGCCGGTGACGATGGCGGTCAAAAGCCAGATACGCAATTCGCGTCCGGCATTAATAGCAATTTCCACCAACGATGCACTAAGCGGAAACAGCAGAAATATCGGTGTGTTATTGAACTCTAAAAACTACTATTTTGTCCCTTTGCATCAAGACGATCCGCACAAAAAGCCAACTTCATTGATTGCAAATTTCGAATTGATACCTTCCGCAGCCGAAGCGGCATTAAACGGATTGCAGCTGCAGCCGATGTTCGTTTAATTACCGTTCTGTCTCTTGATTTTGAATAATAAAGGATAATATAGCGCATACTTAAGGCAAGATTACAAAGAATTTTTATGGGCCGCTCGGTTGCTCGGTTAACAGGTTGCCCGATATGACGATATGAAAATACTCCGGAAAGGAATCGAACCGGAAAATTCTATGAATAAAAAAACATACCGTGTATTTACAGGGTTTATGAAGTCTTTCTTAATATCGTTCCTGTTTCTGTTTTGTTTTGCGGCAGGTATACTTCTGTGGATTTTTTTACCGAAATCCGCTCCGGTCAGGCAAACAGAACCTATGACCGTGTATCTGCCCGAAAACGATGAAGCTATTACTTTACTTGTTGCCGGGCGTGATACCCGGGTTGATACGGCGGACAAATTTTACCTTATGCGATACCAAAAATCCGAAATAACCGTTTTCCCCGTTCATGGAAAAAGCTTTACTGAAATTAACGGTAAAGCTTTCAATCTCAGCAAATTTTATGATTACGGCGGTGCGGGGATGGCATTGCTGGCGGTGGAAAAGATTTTTGGTATTAAAATCGACCGCTACATCCGCACCGACATAGATTCAACCGCAAGGATCGCCGACTTTCTGGGCGGCATGATTTATGACCTTGAGCGCGAAATTCGATATGAAAATAATAACTCCCAGATTTATTTGCATTTAAACCCCGGCCGGCAAACCCTGGACGGACTGCGTTTCGCCGCTGTTATGCGAAGCGGTGAAAACAATTTCCTCTGCCGAAATAAAGACATCCACCGTTGCGCCCCTAACAGCCCGTGTTATGATGATATTAATTTGTTGAACTGGCGCGCATCATTATTGAGTGAATTTTTAGGGCAGGCCATAAGCCGTGATATTTCCCGTGAGCTTGACGGTCTTTTTGACCTTTTGCTGTCGGTTGACGGTAACCTGAGCGAATATGATCTTGTCCGCCGCAAAAACGGACTGGAAACGCTGATAGCCGAGGGGTCATTAACAATAAAAACTATTGAGGTAACCGGGGATTTTGCAGCTAACGGTACATTTCGATATTCGTCCCAAACTTTAGTTGACGTAAGCAATTCGTTCGGATAAATCAGCACGGGAGCCTTGAAACAATGCACGAGTTGCTGAATGTTCATTTTTATGAGCAGTTTATTTTTATTTAAAAATAATATCTCAACGATTGATAATGTACAATAAATAATCAAGCAAGCAAGAAGAGCAATTTACAACCGTTAAACAACGTCTTTACAGGCAAAAGACGTTGTTTTTTCTTTTTCTGATTAGCAGACCTTCGTCACACGGCGTTAATTTATCCTCAAATATCCATGATATAATTGATTAATTTTGAGGTTGTATTAATGAACATACTCCGCGGCACGAAAAGACAGGATCATAGATTCCGAACGTATGTCCGGGATATTGAAACGCTTAAGCGTTATACTAATCCCACATTAAAATCATCGTTTCAAACTTCGTTCGTTATTCGTTTTTCTTAAAAAACTACTCACTCGTTTTCAACGGTTTTTAAAATGGGATTAGTATTATAATCATTATATGCACTTGTAAAATTTTGGCGGGATGTTTATCCTGCTATTTAAAATTGGAGAGAAAATGATGTCTGCTTACGGATATATTAGGGTATCAAGCACCGACCAGAATGAGGACAGGCAAATGCTCGCTATGAATAAATTGAAAATCCCATCAGCACAAATTTATATAGACAAGCAGAGCGGAAAAAACACAGCACGTCCAGGTTTGCAAAAGCTGTTATCTGTTGTTACGAAAGGCGATACGGTTATTGTGGAATCAGTCAGCCGTTTCGCCAGAAACACACGGGATTTATTAGAATTGATTGATAAATTGACCATAAAAGGCGTAGAATTTATCAGCCAAAAAGAACATATCGACACGAAAACACCTACGGGGAAGTTCATGATTACCGTATTTGGCGCAGTCGCGGAATTAGAGCGAGGGTACATACTGCAACGCCAAGCTGAGGGTATCGCCGCCGCACGAAAGAGAGGTGTTCGGTTCGGCAGTCCTGTCATAAAGCCGCCTGAAAATTTCCCTGAACTGGTAAAGCAATGGGAGTGCGGAAAGTTGCTGTTGAAAGAACTATTGACCTTGACAGGATTGAAAGAAAGCACGTTTTACAGGCGTTTGCGGGAATTGCGGGCAACATGGGCGACAAAGAAAAAATAACGGGCTGTCAGAAAGTAGACTTCCTGACAGTCCGTTTTTTGTCGCCGGATTTACGGCGCACGCTAACTATATCATAGATAACGACCGATTGCAACCCCTATTTTGAAAAAAAGTTGAAATTTTGTCGAAATTTTGTTGAGCAGGGACAACTGTCAGGAAGTCTACCTCGTGACAGTTGTCTATTTTGAAAGGACGGTAGATTAAAATGAAAAAAACACTTAGTATGTTCTTGGCTTTGGTAATGTTGTTGACGCTTATACCAATCCTACCGGCTCTGGCGACAGACGGAAGCGATATTAACAACGCTAAGCCTGTTGTTGTAAACACAACAATTCAAGGAAATTTTGATTCAGCGGGAAAATCAGAATTTTACACTTTCACAGCTCCTGTCACAGGGCGTTATTTGCTTGACCATGTTGGCAGTGTACCGTCTGCGTTGAGGTTCACCGTTTACGAAGATGATAAAATAGCAGTCGTTACAGGCGCAAATGGCGAATTTAAGCCTGAAATAAACCTTGTCGCAGAGGAGGTTTATTACATCAAGGCAGCGGGAGCGAATTCTGTTGCATCAGGCGCATATGCTTTCAAAATCGTTGAGCCGTTTACACCTGCCGATCAATATGGAAAAGGCGCGAATTTTGATTTAGCAATATCCGCCGCGGTAAACGCAACGATCCAGGGTAACTTTAATGTACCCGGAAAAGCAGATTTCTATAAATTCACAGCTCCCGTTACAGGGCGTTATTTGCTTGACCACGTTGGCAGTGTACCGTCTACATTGAGATTCACCGTTTACGAAGATGATAAAATAGCAGTTGTTACAGGCGCAAATGGCGAATTTAAGCCTGAAATAAACCTTGTAGCAGAGGAGGTTTATTACATCAAGGCAGCGGGAGCGAATTCTGTTGCATCAGGCACATATGCTTTCAAAATAGTTGAGCCGTTTACACCTGCCGATCAATATGGAAAAGGTGCGAATTTTGATTTAGCAATAACAAGAGCGATAGACGTAAATATTCAAGGAAACTTTAATGTGCCCGGAAAAGCGGATTTTTATAAATTCACTGCCACTTATGCTGGAGCCTATGAAATTAAAGGAGTGAACAACCCGCCGTCATCATTAAGATTTACCGTTTATGAGGATAACAAGGTAGCAATCGTTACAGGCGGAAACAATATATTTGAAGCTAAAGTAAACATTCAAGCGGGTAAAACATATTTCATTAAAGCAAGCGGGGCGAATTCTGTTGCATCAGGCGTATATACCTTTATCATTGAATCGCCGATGGGCGGAAGTGTTACTCCTCCCACCATTACCCGGCAGCCGGGAAGCGAAACGCTGAACATAAACGGTACGGTAACCAAATTGAATACCGCTGGATCAGTGGTAAACGGCGGGAGCCTTTCTTTCCAATGGTATTCAAACAATAAAAACAGTACGGCCGGCGGCAAAGCCATTCCCGGCGCAACAAATAATTTTTACAGCGCGCCGGCAAAAAAGGCAGGTATCACATATTATTACTGCGTATTAACCAATACTATGTCCAACGGCAAAAAGGCTTCGGCGACCACAAAAGTGGCTTCGGTGACAGTCAGACGAGCCGCCGCTGTGACACCGAAAATCACGAAACAACCTAAAGGTAAAAGCCTGAAACGAAAGGGCAAGTTAACCCTTTCAATCACGGCCAAAGCAAGTCCGGGTAAACTTAGCTACCAGTGGTTCAGCAACAAAGCAAACAAAAACACAGGCGGCAAAAAAATCAGCAAAGCCAACAAGCCCCGCTATACCCCTGCGACAAAGAAAAAAGGCACAATGTACTACTACTGCGCTGTAACCAACACCGACAACAGTGCCGCTAAGAAAAAGACCATAGCAATAAGTAAACCGGCGAGAGTAAAAGTACGGTAAAACTTCCATCCGTTATAAAAATCCCTGCCCTTCCGGGCGGGGATTTTGCCGCTAACGGTACACTTCGATATTCGTCTCAAGCTTTAGTTGATGTCAGCAATTCGTTCGGGTAAATCAGCACGGGCGCCTTGAAGCAATGCACGGGTTGTTGAATGTTCCTTTTTATCCGTTTGGTTGCATTTACAATGGCAAGTGAGGGATTTGCTTTTCAACATCCCCTTATTTAAAAAATTGCTTGACAAATGTATGTTTGATTGTTAGAATAAATGAAAAATATAAGGATATTTAATATAGGTATTGAGATAGGTAAAAGGATTTCTTTTTGAATATTTAAAAAACGTTTAAAATTTTTAAAGGAGTATTGCCCCTATGAAAAAATTAATGGCATTGATTCTTGCGCTGGCTGCGGCACTTACCCTCGTTGCTTGCGACGGCGGCAATTCAAACGGCGGCAGCTTAGATGGAAGCAGCTCAGACGATGGCAGTTCAAACGGAGACATCTTAGAAGAACGTGATTTATTACAATCAAAATCGATTGCGAAAGGCAACAAGATAGAGTTCGGCGGAATTGACTGGATTGTACTTGAGGTGGTTAACGGTTTAAACGGGAAAAGTGCTCTTGTTCTGAGCGATAAAGTTTTGGAAAAAAGAGAATTTGATGAATCGTCAAGCGACTGGGAGACAAGCGATATCCGGCAGTATCTCAACGGGGAGTTTTATGAAAACACCTTTTCGTCCTCGGAAAAGAATAAGATTGCTGAATCGGATATAACAAATACCGGCAATAACACAAAGGATAGAATATTCCTATTGAGTGACGAAGAAGCACAGATGGCTAAATATTTCGCGAGCGATAAAGGGAGAATTGCCTTGGATATAAACACGGGTGAAGCTTTGTGGTGGTGGCTTCGGTCACCCGGCGATAGTGTCGGCAATCATACTGTCGAAATGGACGGCAGCATCGACGGGTATGTCTTCAGTGGTGCTGGTGGTGTTCGCCCCGCTTTATGGTTGAATCTGTAATTTTTAAATCTCTAAAATTTAATCCCTGCTGTCATAACACGGCGGGATTTTGCCGCAAAAACCAAACACTTGACAATAATAAAAAACCATGATATATTTAGTTCGGTAAATAAATATTTTCTTAATAAACCGTTGAAGCAGAGGTAAAAACAATATATGCGCTTACAGAGAGTCCGGGCGGCTGGAATCCGGATAGAAATGCAGATTGTTAAATGGACTGCTGAGGGCATGGTCAAAGGCGTTGCCGCTGAGTATTCCATGACGTTACGCATACGTTAATTGCGGGGGATATGTTTGTATCCTGCAGAGAGTACGGAAACATTCTTTATTGATGTTGATACGCACCGTAAATCAAGGTGGCACCGCGGATAGTTTTTTATTCGTCCTTGATAAAGCATTTTGCTTTGTCAGGGATATTTTTTTTGAAAGGAGGAAAAACAACATATATGAAATATAAGCGTATAAAATTTAAACAGCGCACTATTTTCCGATGGCAGTTAAAAACAATTCGATTTTGAATGAATCAATATAATAAAAAACGGAGGTAATTGAAAGTTGATTAAACCAGCATTAGAAGAAGCTAACGCAATGACCGGATATGATGTCATCCCCTTAAGCGCAGAAATGACCTCGGATATATATACCCCTATTGAGGTCATGCGGACTTTAATGGGTATAAGTAAGCATTGTTTTATTTTAGAAAGCGCGGAAGATTCAAAACGGTGGGGACGATACAGCTTTTTGGGGTTTGACCCGAAATTAAAAGTTACCTGTCAGGACGGTATGGTGATGGTAACGGACAACAAAGGACAGCAGACTTGTGAGATAATCGAACCGTCTGCGGTTATCCAAAAAATATTAGACGAAAATAAAGCACCGAAAATAGAAGGTCTTCCGCCGTTTTGCGGTGGTTTAGTCGGGTATTTCGCTTATGATTATGCAAAATATTCCGAACCTTCGCTCACAATTAAAGCTGCCGATAAATGCTTTTTCCGTGACGTTGACCTTATGCTTTTTGACAAGTTGATTGCTTTTGACCATTACCGTCAAAAAATTATCCTAATCGTAAATATCCGCACGGATAAACTTGAAATCGAATATGAACGGGGCAAACTCGAACTTGACTACCTGAAAAAGATAATAAAGAACGGCACATCAAAAAAACCGCCCGCAGCCCAAATAAAATCAGATTTTAAATCGCTGTTTACCAAAGAGGAATATTGTGACATAGTAAAAAAAGCCAAAGATTATATAATAAAAGGTGAAATTTTACAGGTCGTGCTGTCCAACCGGCTGGAAGCTGATTTTGAGGGAAGTCTTTATGATGCGTACCGCATTTTGCGCGGCATTAACCCGTCGCCGTATATGTTCTTTTTCAGCGGTACGGATTTTGAAATTGCCGGAGCTTCACCGGAAACATTAGTAAAACTTCAGGATGGAAAGCTTTTCACTTTTCCGCTGGCAGGAACACGCCCGCGCGGTATAACCGGAACGGAAGATATGGCGTTGGAAAAAGATCTGCTTGCGGACGAAAAAGAAATAGCTGAGCATAATATGCTGGTTGATTTAGGGCGAAATGATCTGGGAAAAATCAGTAAATTCGGTACGGTCAAGGTTGAAAAATATATGTCGGTTCTGCGGTTTTCTCACGTCATGCACATTGGCTCGACCGTAAGCGGTGAAATTTGCGACGATAAAACCGGGTTAGATGCCATAAATGCGGTATTGCCTGCCGGGACATTATCGGGTGCGCCGAAAATACGTTCAATGCAAATAATTGATGAACTGGAAAAGAACAAGCGCGGAATTTACGGCGGTGCTATCGGATACCTCGATTTCACAGGAAATATGGATACCTGTATTGCAATCAGGATCGCATATAAGAAAAAGGATAAGGTGTTCATCCGATCAGGTGCGGGAATCGTTGCCGACAGTGACCCGGAATCGGAATATCAGGAATGTATAAATAAATCTATGGCGGTACAAAACGCGCTTAGGCAGTCAGAAGGAGGGATTGACGAATGACTTTGCTAATAGATAATTACGATAGCTTTTCATATAATTTGTATCAAATTATCGGGTCCATCGGGTCGGTAAGGTCGTCTGAACCCAGCATCAAAATTGTACGCAACGATGAAATAAGTATAGAAGAAATAAAAACGCTTGCACCTGACCGCATTGTCATTTCTCCGGGACCCGGCAAACCGTCGGATGCGGGAATGTGTATTGAAATTGTAAAGAAACTGTATAACGCGATCCCGATTTTGGGAATCTGTCTCGGTCATCAGGCGATTTTTGAAGCTTTCGGCGGCAGCGTTTCTTATGCGGAAAGGTTAATGCACGGAAAGTCGTCCGAGGTAACGATTGATACCCGTAACGCTTTATTTAAAAGGCTCCCGTCTGTTATACAAGCGGCACGTTATCACTCTTTGACCGGATTAAAAAAGACCTTGCCGGAAACACTTGATATTACCGCATGGACTGATGACGGCGAAATAATGGCGGTATGTCATAAAAAATATCCGGTTTACGGCGTGCAGTTTCACCCTGAATCTATACTTACGCCGCAAGGAGATGTAATCATTGAAAATTTTATAGGAGGTCACTAAAATGATCAGAGAGGCGATTTTATCTCTGTCAAAAAAACAAAATTTAACCTATGAAACCGCCGAAGCTGTCATGCACGAAATCATGACGGGAGAAGCGACCCCCGTTCAAATGAGCGCATATCTTACAGCCCTAAGTTTGAAAGGGGAAACAACGGATGAAATAACCGCATCCGCTTCGGGCATGAGGAAACATTGCTTAAAGCTTTTACATGATGTTGATGCGCTCGAAATTGTCGGGACGGGCGGCGACCACAGCAATACGTTTAATATTTCTACTACAGCGGCAATTATAACCTCGGCAGCGGGAGTTCCCGTAGCAAAGCACGGGAACCGCAACGCATCCAGCCAATGCGGTTCGGCGGATGTACTGGAAGCTCTGGGTGTAAATATAAATATACCACCCGAAAAGAGCGCACTGCTTTTGAAGAATATCGGAATATGTTTCCTGTTTGCGCAAAACTACCATATTGCCATGAAATATGTTGCTCCCGTCCGGCGTGAGCTTGGGATCAGAACGGTATTTAATATATTGGGACCGCTCACGAACCCTGCGGGTGCGAATATGGAACTTATGGGGGTCTATGACGAAGAACTGGTTGAACCTTTAGCAAAAGTCTTGATGAATCTTGGTATTAAAAATGCGATGGTTGTACATGGCAGCGACGGGTTGGACGAAATATCAATGAGCGCGCCCACAACGTTGTGCGAAGTAAAAAACGGCTGGCTGAGAACCTATGAGATAACACCTGAACAATTTGGTTTCGAGCGGTGCGGGAAATCCGAACTTGCCGGGGGTACACCCGAAGAAAATGCCGTTATTCTCCGTTCGGTGTTAAGCGGAGAAAAGAATGCGAAACGCGCCGCCGCTGTTTTAAACGCAGCCGCCGCTATGTATATATCGGGCAAATATGATTCAATCGGAAACGCTGTAAAAATCGCCGAAAAAATTATAGATACCGGAAAAGCAATGAAAAAGCTGGAAGAATTTATATGCTGTTCAAACGATGAACATAAGGGGTAATAAAAATTGAATATATTAAATGAAATTGCGCTTTGCACACAAAAGCGGATCAATAAAAAAAAAGAAACCGTTCCGCTTGAAGCAATAAAGGAAAAAGCAAAACAATTATACCGCAGTTCTGATTTTGTTTTCGAAAAAGCAGTATGTAAAGAGGATATTTCTTTTATTTGTGAGATAAAAAGAGCATCGCCTTCGAAGGGTATGATCTCAAAAGACTTTAATTATTTGCAAACAGCGAAAGAATATGAAGCGGCGGGAGCGGCGGCGATTTCCGTGCTGACAGAGCCGTTTTATTTTCAGGGAAGCAACAGCTATTTGCGGGAAATATCGGATTCTGTTTCGATTCCTTTGCTCCGGAAAGACTTTACGGTTGACGAATATATGATATACGAAACAAAAGTCTTGGGTGCGAATGCGATTCTTTTGATTTGCTCTATACTCAATAACGACACACTGGCTGAATATATAGCAACCGCTCATGATCTCGGTTTATCCGCGCTTGTCGAAACACATGACGAAACCGAAGTCCGGTCGGCTTTGGAAGCAGGAGCCGGAATTATCGGTGTGAATAACCGCAACTTAAAAACATTTGAAGTAGATATTGATCTCAGCAAACGGCTAAGACAGCTTGTGCCGGAAGATAAAATTTTTGTTTCAGAAAGCGGCATACAAACTCCCGCCGATATTGCTGAATTGCGTAAAATAAAAACAAACGCCGTTTTGATAGGAGAAACTCTTATGCGAAGCTCTGACAAGATAGCGGAATTAAAAAGATTGCGGGGTGAACCGCTCTGATCAAAATTAAAATTTGCGGATTGACAAGGTTGTGTGATATAGAAGCGGTAAATATTGCAAAACCCGAGTATGCAGGATTTGTTTTCGCTGAAAGTAAACGCAGGGTCACTTCCGCACAAGCGGCAGTATTACGGGCGAAGCTGTCGCCGGACATTATGCCCGTCGGGGTTTTCGTGAACGAAACACCGGAAAACATATTGCCGCTTGTGCGTTCGGGTGTTATTGATGTAATACAGCTGCACGGGGACGAAGACGAAGAATATATAACAAAATTAAAAACATTTACAGACAAGCCCGTGATTAAATCCGTTCCTGTATTAAAAACAGGCGATGTGCAAAAATGGAAAAACACCTGTGCCGATTACATTTTGCTTGACAACAAAAGCGGCGGCGGCGGAAAGGCGTTTGATTGGAAATTAATAGGCGAGGTAAAAAAACAGTTCTTTTTAGCAGGCGGTCTTAATATGGGAAATATCGAGCCCGCAATTAATAAAATAAACCCTTTTGCCGTGGATATAAGCTCCGGAGTTGAAACAAACGGGTTAAAAGACGGCGAAAAAATCATATCAATCATAGGGAGAATACGGGTATGAATAAAAAAACGAAAAAAGGAAGATTCGGAGAATACGGCGGACAGTTCATTGCCGAAACCTTAATGAACGCTGTACAGGAATTGGAAAAGGAATATTTATTTTATAAAGAGAATGCAGCATTTCAAAGCGAGCTTACAAATTTGCTTAATAATTACGCGGGGCGGCCCTCTTTGCTGTACTATGCAGAAAAAATGACCGGCGAACTCGGCGGAGCGAAAATATATTTGAAGCGTGAGGATTTGAACCATACGGGATCGCATAAAATCAATAATGTTTTGGGGCAAACACTCCTTGCGAAAAAGATGGGAAAAACCCGCATTATTGCCGAAACCGGAGCAGGTCAGCACGGGGTTGCGGCAGCGACGGCAGCCGCTTTGATGGGGATGGAATGCGAAATATTTATGGGTAAGGAGGATACCGAAAGACAAGCATTAAATGTATATAGGATGAAGCTTCTCGGCGCGAAAGTCAACACGGTGACAAGCGGAACAATGACGCTCAAAGATGCCGTTAACGAAACCATGCGTGAATGGGTTTCAAGAATAGACGATACCCATTATGTTCTCGGTTCGGTAATGGGTCCGCATCCGTTTCCGATGATGGTAAGAGATTTTCATAGGGTTATCGGCAAAGAAATAAAGGAGCAGATATTAAAAGCGGAAGGCAGACTTCCCGATGCGGTAATCGCTTGCATAGGCGGCGGGAGTAACGCAATCGGCGCATTCTATGAATTTATAGAGGATACCTCTGTACGGTTGTTCGGCTGTGAAGCAGGCGGACTCGGTGTTGAAACACCGCAAAACGCAGCGACGATCACCAATGGTTCAATAGGTATTTTCCACGGTATGAAATCTTATTTTTGTCAGGACGAATACGGTCAAATCGCACCGGTCCACTCAATCTCCGCTGGACTGGACTATCCCGGAATCGGGCCTGAACACGCGCACCTTCACGACATAAAACGCAGTACCTATGTCGCTGTAACGGATGCGGATGCGGTGGAAGCGTTTGAGTATCTCTCCCGGACAGAGGGAATTATTCCGGCAATAGAGAGTGCCCACGCCGTAGCTTACGCTAAAAAAATCGCCCCTGAGATGGGGACAAATCAAATTATCGTAATAAACCTGTCGGGCAGAGGCGATAAGGATGTCGCATCAATCGCGAGATATAAAGGAGTAAATATAAATGAATAGAATATCCAAAGCGTTTGAAAACAAAAAAGCTTTGATCACCTTTATCACAGGCGGCGACCCGGACATCGAAACGACCGAAAAACTAATCCTTGCAATGGAGGAAGCGGGTGCTGATATTATTGAAATCGGCATACCTTTTTCCGATCCCGTATCCGAAGGCGTTATTATACAGGAAGCGGACAAGCGCGCACTTGACAGCGGCTGCACCGCGGATAAATTATTTGACATGGTTAAAAAAGTCAGAACGAAAACAGACATACCGTTATTGTTTATGACCTACGCAAACCCGGTGTATTCATACGGGACAGACCTTTTTATGGCAAAGTGCAAAGAAGCCGGTATTGACGGAGTTATCGTGCCCGATGCTCCCTTCGAAGAAAAGGACGAGTTTGAAGAAGAAGCGAACCGTCATGGTATTTGTATGATTTCAATGATAGCGCCGACCTCAGGCGGGCGGATAAAGCAAATAGCTTGTGAAGCGCAGGGATTCCTTTATTGCGTTTCGTCTCTTGGCGTTACGGGCGTAAGTAACGGCATAAAGTCAAACATAGCGGAATTGATAGAAGAAGTCAAAAAAACATCAGCGATTCCGTGCGCTGTAGGGTTCGGAATATTTACGCCGGATCAGGCAAGTGACATGGCCGCGGTTTCAGACGGGGTTATCGTTGGGAGCGCTATTGTCAGATTGATAGCAAAATTTCGCAATGAGTGTATAGAGCCTGTAAAACAACTCGTGAAAGAGTTAAAAAACAGCATTGTATAAAGGGGTATTGAAAAAGTCTGTCGCAAAAGATATTGCCGCACCACCGTAAGATATTTCCGGTTGTTTTTTTAGATCAATTGTTTATTTATCACATTATTTTCTCCTAATATTCCACGCAGCTGCCTGATTAGCGAATCATTTAATGAAACCCTGTAGTTTTTCGGCAGTGCCAAATATTTTTTATTGTCTTCGATATAGATTACCGCGGCATCTGCTCCCGGGTTCGATTTCAATACTTTGAGCGTTTCTTGGGTTGTCCCGCCTTTTTCGCTTGCAACACGCAGATAAAGCGTTCCCCGGGCGGCGAACTCAGATGCTGTCCAAATTTGATTGCAAACTATACTTTTAGGTTCATCCTCCTTGACACTCACCCTGCCGTAAATTACCAGCGGTATGTCTTTTTCGGATAAGTTTTTCATTGCATCCGTATAAAGATTAGGAAATACTACGGTTTCTATCGTTCCCGTATTGTCTTCTATTGTTACAAATCCCATTTGTTCGTTTCTTTTGGTGATTACGGTCTTTTTACTCTCGATCATACCCATAAGGGTGACAGGTGAATGATCGGGATAAATTGAATCGTTTTCATCCGCTTTGATCGCTGCCGTTTCATCAAATTCGTAATTTTTGAATAATATTTTGTATTCGTCCAGAGGATGCGCGCTTATGTAGAGCCCGGTAGTTTCTTTTTCGAAACTCAAAAGCTGTTTTATTTGAAATTCTTCGCGATCGGGTACAGTTTGCGCATATTCGTTTGTAGTCATTCCATCGAACAAGCTTACCTGACCGTCTATAATATCGCGCCTTTTTGCATCAACAGAAGATATGATCTTTTCAAAGTTTTCCAACATAGCGCGGCGGCTGTGAGGAAATGAATCCAAAGACCCGCTCTTGATCAGGCTTTCCAATATACGTTTATTAAGTTCAAAAGGCGCGAGTCTCTCGCAAAAGTCCACAAGTGACACAAAGTTCCCTTTTTTGCGTTCTTTGATCATACTTCGGATAAATCCCTGTCCGACATTCTTTACACCCAAAATTCCGTAACGTATACTGTTATTTTGACAAGTGAACGCTAAATCACTGTGGTTTACGTCCGGCGGCAATACCTCTATGCCTAACTTTTTGCATTCGCCTACATATTCTATGATCTTGTCGGTGGAATAAAGTACGCTGGTGAGCAGTGCCGCCATATATATGCTCGTATAGTGCATTTTCAGATAAGCCGTTCTATATGCTATCAGCGCGTATGCGACAGCGTGCGCTTTGGGGAACGCATAGCGTGCGAATCCGCTCATTTCATCAAATATTGCATTGGCGGTTTTTTCGTCCACGCCGCGGGCTATCGCGCCCTCGCATTCGGTGATACCGTCATCGGTTACACTCCCATAAACAAAACTACGCCGCTCTTTTTCCATTATTTCAGACTTCTTTTTGGCCATAGCCCGGCGTATCATATCCGCTCTGCCGTAAGAAAATCCGGCAAGCTCCCGGCAAATTTCCATGACCTGTTCTTGATATAAGATAACTCCGTTTGTCGTCCTCAAAATAGGTTCCAGCTTGGGGTGCTTGTATTTTATATGTTCGGGTTTATGACGGCGATCCACATAATCCGGAATGGAGTCCATCGGTCCCGGGCGGTACAGAGCCACAACCGCAATAAGGTCATGCAGTCCTTCGGGTTTGAGTGCGGACATAAGCTGACGCATTCCGCCGCTTTCATACTGGAACACTCCGCCGGTTTCGCCTTTGGACAGCATCTGGTATGTTTTTTTGTCGTCTAAAGGTATTTTTTCTATATTGAAATCCGGAGCAGAACGACGTATTGCGGTTTCGGAATCTTGTATAACGGTAAGGGTGCGCAGACCCAAAAAATCCATTTTAAGCAAACCCAGCTCTTCGATCGTTTTCATCGAATATTGGGTCACGACCGAATCGTCGTTTTTAGCGAGGGGAACATATTCGTCCACAGGGTCACGGGTTATGACGACACCGGCGGCATGGGTGGAAGCGTGCCGCGGCATTCCCTCCAACTTAGAGGCTGTAGACACGATTTTATGTACGGCAGGATCCTGATCATACATTTCTTTCAGAGTTGGTGAGAGAGCTAACGCTTTTTTGATGGTTATTCCCACTCCCCACGGAATTTGCTTGGCGATTTTATCACCCACAGCATAGGGTTCGCCTAATGCGCGCGCAACATCGCGTACCGACCCCTTTGCCGCCATTGTACCGAATGTTATAATTTGTGCTACATGGTCCGCTCCATACTTTTCCACGACATAACGGATTACCTCGTCGCGGCGTTCGTAACAAAAATCTATATCAAAATCCGGCAGACTTATCCTTTCAGGATTTAAAAATCTTTCGAAAAGCAGGGAATATTCCAGCGGATCGATCCCGGTTATTCCGATACAATACGCTGCCATGCTGCCCGCGCCCGAACCGCGCCCCGGGCCTACCGATATTCCGGAATCTTTTGCGAACGCCACAAAATCACGGACTATCAAAAAATAATCTGTGTATTCCATGCTTGTTATAATTCCTATTTCATAATCCAATCTGGAAATTGCTTTTGCAGACGAATCTTCACCGTATAGCCGTTTTAATCCGTCATAACATAATTCGCGAAAATATTCGATATTACTTTTGCCCTCGGGAGACCGGAAAGCCGGGAGCTTTGTATTTCCAAATTCAAAATCAAAATTACATCTTTCAGCAATTGCCGCCGTGTTGCGGATCGCTTCGGGACAGCAAGCAAAAAGTTCGCTCATCTCCTGTGAAGATTTCAAGTAGAACTCATCGGTGGGAAATTCAAAGTTGTTATCCTCTCCCACTACCTGATTGGTTTGTATACACAAAAGGACGTTTTGCAGCTTGCTGTCTTCTTTCATCGGATAATGCACATCGTTGGTCGCCGCCAAACCTACTCCCAATTCTTCCGCTAAGGATATAAGCCCCGGAAGTATCCGTTTCTGGTCGTCTAATCCGTGATCCTGAACCTCGATATAAAAATTATCTTTGCCGAATATTTCAAGATATTCCTGTGCCGCAGTTTTGGCGGCTTGCTTGTCGCCCGCCAATAAAAACCGGGGTATCTCCCCGGCAAGGCAAGCGGACAGACAGATTAATCCGTTGCTGTATTTTTTTAATACAGTCTTGTCTATTCTGGGCTTGTTGTAAAACCCTTGTGTATACCCCAGGCTTATTAGTTTGATAAGATTTTTATAACCGTTCTCATTTTCGCACAATAAAACCAAATGATAAGGCGAGCTGTCAAGTCCGTGTTCTTTTTGGTGCAGTGAACGCGGCGCAACATACGCTTCGCAGCCTATTATCGGTTTAATCCCGGAATTTTTGCATTGTTTGTAAAACTCGACAGCTCCGTATAAATTACCGTGATCGGTAAGAGCGACGGCGGTTTGTCCAAGATCTTTTACATGATTTGCAAGTTTATCCAAACGGCACGCACCGTCAAGCAAACTGTATTCACTGTGCAAATGCAAATGTACGAATTGGTTTTGATCCATGATAATACAATTCCTTCTTTAGCGCAAACCGGGGAGTTTTATTTTTTCGTCACCGTGTAAAAGGTCGAGTATTTCCATAAACTGTTCTAATGTGCTGAATTTTTGATACACCGATGCAAAACGGACATACGCAACCAAATCAATATCTTTTAGCTTTTTCATTGCCATTTCGCCCAGTTCAAACGATGGTATTTCTCGTATGAATTTATTTTGTATTTCGGATTGAATTTCAAAAACCAGTTTCTCCAATGCACCGTCCTCAATGGGTCGATTTTCGCAGGCGCGCATAAGACCCCTCAAAAGCTTTTCGCCGTTGAAAGGCTCGCGTGATTTATCTGATTTGACGACGATCAGGGGTAGTGTTTCGATATTTTCACAGGTGGAAAAACGGCGCGCGCACTTTAAGCACTCACGCCGCCGTTTGATTCCCGAGCCGTCCGCCGGAGCTCTTGAATCTATAACTTTACTTTCATTAAATCCGCAGAAAGGACAATTCATGCGAACACCTCTAATGTAAAAATAAATTTATTTCACATATTCTTCCAATGTTATCCCGAGATTTTTAATATTTGCGGCGTGCTCTTTTCCGACGTAACGGTAATGCCACGGCTCATAATTTATCTTTGTAATCCCGGTTTTATCTTTGGGATAACGAAGAATGAAGCCGTACTTATGAGCGTTGCTCCTCAGCCATTTCGAAGCTTGGGTTTCATCAAAAGACACATCCAAAACCCCGGACGGATTTGTAACAAAAAAGTCAGCGTTCACTATATCTGCCGCCAGACCGTATTGATGTTCGCTTGTTCCCGGAACAGCTATGTTCTTAGCCGTTTCACTTTCCGCATCAGCTTTTGTTTTTCCCTGCTGCATAAGCTGACCGACCGAATTGTCGAAAAGTTCGGTTTGTCTCTGGAAAGAACGATATGCGGAGTACACATACAGTCCCGTGCCATCCTTTTGTGCAGCGGCGATCATATCGTCCAGTGCGTCTTTCATTCTCACATCGACCGAAACACCTTGCTGTGCATTGTTGGGAAAACTTACGGTTTCGGGCTTGTAACTTTCGGGAAGCGGGTTGTTGATGTTAACAAGTCTTATTTGCCATTCGGATTCGGTGCCGTCCGGTTTGTCTGCGGGTAAGCTATAATTTTTGTCCGAGGTAACATTTTCTTTTTCTTCCTCAGATACTGCCGAAATATCCGAAGCAGAGGAAAAGGAGCTTTGATCCGTGTCCGGTTTTTCAAGCGGCGTACATCCCGTAGTTGAAATCAAAAACATGGCTGCCGCTGCAAAAACAGTTATATATCCGCATAAATTATTTTTTACACTCATAAATTCAATAGACCTCCGTCACACGGCGTTAATTTATCCTTAAACATTCATGATATTCTCGTCAAAATTGCCTTGTTTGACGAGAAATCATCTGTGTTCATACATCACGTTTTAATTCCCGAGAAGATATAATAAAATCCATATCGTTGAAATATACGGCTTTGCAAATATTTACAAAGGGAATATCCACCCGAATTTGTCCGGGCGCGAGCCTGTTTGTATCCCGGTTAATTCATCGTAAAGTTTTTGGGTGATGCTTCCGATTAGGTTGTTGTTTATCGTTATTTCTTTATCCCGGTACAACAATTTACCCACCGGAGAAACCACCGCGGCTGTGCCTGTGCCGAACATTTCCCTGAGTTCACCGGTTTTTGCAGCGTTGGTTACTTCTTCAATCGAAAGAAGCCGTTCGGTAACCTTTATACCGCCGGAACGTAGAACTTCGATCGCGGAATGCCGAGTTATACCCGGAAGAATAGCATCATTTAAAGAGGGAGTGACAACTTCATCGCCGATAACGAAAAACACGTTCATCGCTCCAACCTCGTCCACATACTTATGTTCCGCTCCATCCAGCCACAACACCTGTATGCAACCCTTGTTTACGGCTTCTTTTTGCGCGAGCAGGGACGCGGCATAATTACCGCCGACTTTGGCTGTACCCGTGCCGCCCGGTGAAGTCCGTGAATATTTTTCTTCTACATAAATCTTAACGGGATTTATGCCGTCCGGATAATAGGAGCCTACGGGCGACAGTATGATCATAAATATATATTTGCTTGCGGGATGAACACCTATCTGCTCGTCAACCGCTATAATGAACGGCCGTATGTACAGGGATGTTCCCGGATAAGCCGGGATCCAATCCTTGTCGATATTTACCAGAGTTTTTACCGCCTGCACGCATAATTCAACATCCAGTTCAGGTATACAAATCCTGGCATTGGAATTGTTAAAACGTTTAAAATTGTCATACGGTCTGAACAGCTGCAATTTATCATCACAGGTTCGGTAGGCTTTCATACCCTCAAAAGTTTCCTGCGCATAATGCAGACAGGACGTTGCAGGCTGTAGGGACAGCGGAGCGTAGGTTTCGACACGGGGATCAAACCACCCCTTGCCTTCTTCGTAATCCATAATAAACATATGGTCGGTAAAATACTTCCCGAAAGGCAGCCGGTCATTCAATTCGGGTTTTTCTTTCGGCGTTTTGGTTAACGTTATATTAAAATTGTACAATGAATTAAACATCCCTTTCTGTTTATTATAAATAAACCTCTCCGGAAATTAAACGCGATGTATGAATATCATATTTGAAGATAAATTAACGCCGTGTGACAACGCCGAAACCTGTGCAGCCTGCTTTTTATTTGTCTATAAGTGCCGCGATCCCGGGCAATTCCAGTCCTTCCAAAAATTCCAGTGATGCACCGCCGCCGGTGGAAATATGTGTCATTTTGTCAGCGAAACCCAGCTTCTCTATAGCCGCGGCACTGTCACCGCCGCCGATAATAGAAATCGCTCCGGATTCCACTACGGCGTTTGCAACAGCCAAAGTGCCGTTTTCGAACGCTTCCCATTCGCACACGCCCATAGGTCCGTTCCACACAACGGTTCCGGCTTGACGTATAGCTTTGCAATACACTTCTATAGTTTGCGGTCCGATGTCCAGTCCCATGAAATTATCCGGGATGTCGTCTGAGTATATAATTTCGTGAAAACAATCCGGTTTATACGCATCCCCAACATGGTTATCAACGGGAATAAGCATTTTCACATTATTGGTATCCGCTTTTGCCGACAGCTCTTTCGCAAGCCCGAGCTTGTCTTCTTCACACAACGAATTTCCTATTTTAAACCCTCTGGATTTCATAAAAGTGTACGCCATTCCTCCGCCGATAATCAGCGTGTCAACTTTATCGAGCAGGTTGCTTATAACTCCGATTTTGTCTGAAACCTTAGCGCCGCCGAGAATAGCGACAAAAGGACGTTTGGGTTCTTGCAATGCTTTCCCCATTATTTCAATTTCTTTCTTGATCAAAAATCCGCACACCGCAGGAAGTATTTTCGCCACGCCGGTGGTGGAAGCGTGCGCTCTGTGCGCTGTTCCGAAAGCATCGTTCACATAAATGTCCGCCATTGATGCAAGTTCTTTGCAGAATTCAGGGTCATTTTTCTCTTCTTGTTTATGATAACGCACATTTTCGAGCAGCATTAATTGCCTTGGTTTTAGCATTGATGCTTTCGATTTAGCATCCTCGCCTATTACATCTTTTGCGAAAACTACCTCTATATCCAGCAGTTTTGCAAGCCGTTCTGCGACGGGCATTAACGAAAATTCAGGTTTAAATTCGCCCTTAGGACGCCCTAAATGGGAACAGGCAATAACTGCCGCGCCGCCGTTCAACAAATACTTTAAGGTTGGGAGCGATTCGCGGATCCTTTTATCATCCGAGATCACTCCGTCTTTAAGCGGTACATTAAAATCACAACGCACCAGGCATTTTTTGCCCGCAACATCAATATCTTCGATTGTTTTTTTATTGTATGAAATCATTACTTAATCATCCTTTTATTTTGACTATTTTTAAGTGTCCGGGGTAATTCAGACAACTTCTAACAACCTTTAAAACTTCTAAAATTTATTTTTGCGAAAAACAAGGTCTTAGAAGTTGTCTGTATTTGCTCTTATTCCGGTTCGTATAAATTTTTCATTCTTGACAGAATCGCATATTTTTCCTTGGAATCCTTTTCGGCGCTCTCAAACAATCTTGCCGCCCTTGTGGGATTTTGACGCTCAAGCGCGTTGTAACGAACTTCCGAACTTAAAAACTCACGGAATGATGCCGTCGGCGCCTTGGAGTCGAGCTGG
The DNA here is from genome assembly GCA_009778115.1 of Oscillospiraceae bacterium. GTDB lineage: Bacteria > Bacillota > Clostridia > Oscillospirales > Ruminococcaceae > WRME01. The sequence continues at coordinate 24,165 of WRKL01000010.1, forward strand.
AACGGATTTTCCCCTTGATCTTTTTTGCGGGGGTCAAACCTGAAGTTAAACCAGTAGCCCGCATCCACCGCGCGTTTTTGCTCTCTTTGCATTTTTGCCATGCCGCCCTTGATTCCGTGATTGATACAGGGTGCATATGCGATGATAATTGAGGGTCCGTTATAGCTTTCAGCTTCATGGAAAGCTTTAAGGCATTGGTTGTAATCCGCACCCATAGCTACCTGTGCTACATACACACAACCGTAGCTCATCAGCATTTGAGCCAGATCCTTTTTGGCCGAGCCTTTTCCTGCCGCCGCAAATTGAGCGATAGCACCCGTCGGGGTCGATTTTGACATTTGCCCGCCGGTGTTGGAATAAACCTCGGTGTCGAACACGAGCATATTCACATCCTGACCTTCCGCGGCAACATGATCAAGTCCGCCAAATCCGATGTCATACGCCCATCCGTCGCCGCCAATCGCCCACACGGATTTTTTCATCAGGTAATTCTTTTCGGTTAAAATCTTCCGCGCAAGTTTGCAAGCATCACAGGTGCATTTTTTGTCGTTTGCAAGCCATTCCGCTTCCCATTCCGTACCTGTTAAATCAACATTTATACCGTCTTCCAGCCATTTTATATATTCATCAGTCGCTAATTTGTTTTCCGCACCGCTGTAGTAGGTGTCCAGCCATTTTTGACCGGATTCTTTCAGTTTATCCGTGCAATAATCAACAGATATAAGTTCTTTTGTCGCCACAGCAAGTCTGTCCCGGATCGCCTGCTGCGATAAATACATTCCGTAGCTGAATTCGGCGGCATCTTCAAACAGAGAATTTGCCCATGTGGGACCTCTGCCCTCTTTGTTTACGGTATACGGGGTAGACGGAGTGGAACCGCCCCAAATCGAGGAACAACCCGTCGCATTGCCGATATACATTCTGTCGCCGAAAAGTTGTGTCGCCAGCTTCGCATAAGGAGTTTCGCCACAACCTGCACACGCACCCGAAAACTCAAGTAAGGGGCGTTTGAATTGACTGCCTTTTACCGTAGTATCTTTGAATTTAGCCGCGACTTCAGGTTTTTCCGGAATATCCAACCCGTAAGCGAATATATTCTGTTCGTTCAATTGACTGTCCAGGGGGTTAAACTCAAGAGCTTTTTGACCTTTTTTGCCCGGGCATTCCGTTACACAAACGCCGCAGCCATAACAATCCAGTGCTGAGACCGTTAATACAAAATTCATTCCGGGTACGCCGTTCATCGGAATAGACCGCGTTCCACCGGGAGCTTTGGATAATTCTTCGCCGTTCATCGCTACAGGCCGAAGAACCGCATGGGGGCATACATATGCACAGAAGTTGCATTGTATACAATTTTCTTCTGCCCAGCGAGGAACGTCCACTGCGATCCCGCGTTTTTCGTATTGGGATGTCCCCTGCGGCAAAGTTCCGTCTTCGCGTCCGCAGAATGCTGAAACCGGAAGAGTATCGCCTTTTTGTGCGCTTACCGGAATAAGGATATTATTGACAAAGTCTACCAGATCTTTCCGATCCCCGGTAGCTTCTGTATGCTCTATTCTTCCTTCAAGACCTGCCCAGGAGCCGGGAACCTTTATTTCTTTAATATCGTTTATGCCGCGGTCGATGGCATCATGATTCATCTTAACGATGTGGTCACCTTTTTTGCTGTAAGAGTTCGTAGCCGCATCTTTCATATACTTGACCGCATCCGAAATGGGAATAATATTTGCAAGCTTGAAGAAAGCAGCCTGCAATATAGTGTTTACACGTCCGCCCAGCCCTAATTCCTTAGCTATTGAAATTCCGTCGATGGTATAAAACTTTATATCGTTCTGAGCCATAAAACGTTTCATGGAGTTCGGCAGCCGCTGTTCGATATGCTCCATATCCCAGCCGCAATTGAGCAGGAAGACTCCGCCTTTTTTCAGATCTTCGGTCATGGTGTACTTGTCCACATATGAGGGATTATGACAGGCCACAAAATCTGCTTTGTTCACAAGATAGGACGATTTTATTTTTTGTTTACCGAAACGAAGATGAGAAACTGTTACACCGCCGGATTTTTTCGAGTCGTATGAAAAGTACGCCTGGGCATACATTTCGGTATGGTCGCCTATGATCTTGATGGAGTTTTTATTTGCGCCCACGGTTCCGTCCGCACCCAGACCCCAGAATTTACACGAAGTTGTTCCGGCAGGGGTGGTGTCGGGGTTTTCGTCGATAGGTAAAGAAAGATATGTTACATCGTCGTTGATGCCTATAGTGAACCTCTCTTTGTCTTTGTTTTTAAATACGCTGATTATCTGCGCGGGTGTAGTGTCTTTGGAGGACAGTCCGTAACGTCCGCCCAAAACTTTTACGCCGTCGAATTTGGAGTTTTTCAATGCTGCGACAACATCAAGGAACAAAGGTTCGCCGAATGCGCCCGGTTCTTTCGTGCGGTCAAGCACGGTTATAAGTTTTACGGAATCCGGGATCGCTTCGATCAAATGCTTCGCAGAGAAAGGCCGGAAAAGACGAACTTTGACTAACCCGGTTTTTATGCCTTTACTGTTGAGATAGTCAATCGTTTCTTCGATAGTATCACAAGCCGAACCCATCGCAACAAGAATATGCTCCGCATCCGGCGCACCGTAATAATTAAACAGTTTATAATTCGTTCCGATTTTTTTGTTAATTTTATCCATATATTCCTGAGCAACATCGGGCAGCTCATCGTAAAATTTATTACAGGCTTCCCGTGCCTGGAAGAATACATCGGGGTTCTGCGCAGATCCGCGAAGTTTAGGTGCCGCCGGATTTAATGCGGAGCTGCGGAATTTTTCGATAATATCAAAATCAGCAAGTCCGGCAAGATCGTCGAAATCCCATACTTCTATTTTTTGTACTTCATGAGAATTTCTAAATCCGTCAAAAAAGTTCAAAAACGGAATCCGTCCCTTAAGAGCCGCGAGGTGCGCTACCGGGGTAAGATCCATAATTTCCTGAACATTATTGCAGGCCAATATAGCAAACCCTGTTTGACGGCACGCCATAACATCAGAATGATCACCGAAAATTGAGAGAGCGTGGCTTGCTATCGTGCGCGCCGAAACCTGTATCACTCCCGGCAGTAACTCTCCCGCAATCTTATACATATTGGGGATCATAAGCAAAAGCCCCTGAGATGCCGTGTAGGTCGTTGTAAGACCGCCTGCGGCCAGCGAACCGTGTACCGCAGCAGCAGCACCCGCCTCGGATTGCATTTCTACAACTTTGACAGTATCGCCGAAAATATTTTTGAGTCCTTTACTCGCCCACTCGTCCGTTACTTCCGCCATGTTGGAGGACGGGGTGATAGGGTAGATTGCCGCAACGTCAGTATATGCGTAACTGACATGAGCGGCAGCTGTGTTTCCGTCCATTGTCTTCATTTTTCTCGCCATACAAATAACCATCCTTTTTCCTTTAATTTAAAAAATCGTAACAACTAGTTAATAATTATAGCTTTTTATTTCGTAATTGTAAAGTCGCATTAGTGTAAATTTATTGTTAAATATTTTATTTTTAACCGGATTAATATTACTTGTTTTTGCAAAAACGGGAAATAGGCACTAATATTGAGGTTAGGAATGTGTTACAAAACCGTTACAAATTAAAAAAACGATTGAAATTATAAAAACTATATGATACACTGTTTTGGGACAATTGCGCTGTCCTGCATGAAATCTGAAATAATCGCCGTAAAAAGCGGGAATAATATATTAACAAAAGAGCAGCGGGCAATCGTAATGTGTACAAGGTTCGGGGATAGGAGCTAAGGAATAATATTGGAAAAGATTGTTATTAAAGGCGGAAACAGACTGTCCGGAGAAGTTTCGATAAGCGGGGCGAAAAATGCGGTCGCCGCTATATTGCCTGCAACTATACTTGCGGAGGAAACCTGCGTTATAGAAAACGTTCCGGATATATATGATGTTACGACCCTGCTTTCGATTTTAAGTGAAATGGGCGCTGAAATCCGGATGATCAACCGTTCCTCAATATCCATAAACACAACCCGAATTTCCCGTCCTGTTGTACCCTATCATTTGGCAAAACAGCTTCGGGCTTCGTACTACTTTTTAGGCGTTTTACTGGCAAAATTTAATCATGCCGAGGTTTCCTTTCCGGGGGGCTGCAATTTTGGAACACGCCCCATCGACCAGCATTTCAAAGGTTTTCGCTGCTTGGGTGCGCAGGATTCGATTGATCAGGGAGGTATGATTAACGTCCATGCCGAAACCCTTACCGGCTCCAGAGTATATTTGGATATGGCTTCGGTAGGCGCAACCATCAATATTATGCTCGCCGCTGTCAAGGCGCAGGGTCTGACGGTTATCGAAAACGCCGCCAAAGAACCTCATATAGTCGATCTGGCTAACTTTTTGAATTCTATTGGCGCACAAATAATGGGAGCCGGAACCGATGTTATCAAGATTCACGGTGTTGAAAGATTTACGGGCGCAACCTATTCGGTGATACCTGATCAAATAGAATGCGGGACATACATGGTGGCTGCGGCTTCAACTCGCGGAGACGTGCTGCTTAAAAATATTATTCCCAAGCATATGGAACCTATAACTTCAAAATTACAAAGAATGGGCGTTGATGTTCAGGAGTTCGACGACAGCATAAGGATCCGTGTGTCCGGTGTGCTTGAAAAGAACAACATAAAGACGATGCCTTATCCAGGATTCCCGACGGATATGCAGCCACAGATGACTGCGCTTATGACGTGTGCGGAAGGAACAAGCATTATGGCTGAAAATGTTTGGGACAACCGTTTTCAATATGTGGATGAACTTCGCAGGATGGGCGCAAAAATATCGGTGGACGGCAAAGTTGCGGTTGTTGAAGGCGGCGAGCTGACCGGTGCGCCGGTGTGCGCTACCGATTTGCGTGCAGGCGCGGCTATGGTAATAGCGGGACTCGCCGCAAAAGGGGTAACCGAGATCGAAAACATAAATTATATAGAACGCGGATATGAAAATATGATTCAGAAGCTTACAAAGCTCGGAGCGGACATTCGCAAAACCTATGTCCCGGAGCAGGAAATAAAGCGGGCACTGTAATGAATTTTGTGTACTCACTGTGTAGTTCCAGTTCGGGGAATTCCACTTTTATAGGTAATAAAAAGAACGGGATTCTGCTGGATGCGGGAATCGGACCGCGCAATCTTAAAACCCAGTTAGGTCTTGCGGATGTTTCTCCATGTGCTGTCAGGGCTGTTTTTTTAACCCACGAACACACCGATCACATAAGCGGATTAAGGTCGTTTGTCGAAAAGCACGATGTTCCGGTATTCGGCACAATAGGAACGCTGGAACGGGTTTTGGAAAAAGATGCGGTCGCTGAAAAGACAAAACTTTACGAAATCAACCGCAAAAAAGCTCTGGTCGGCGATTTAGAAATAGAAGCGTTTCGCACATCTCATGACAGCGCGGAAAGTATAGGGATCAGGGTGCGCTTTCCGGACGGCAAGACAGCGGGATTTTGCACGGATCTCGGACGGGTAACCGATAACGCCGCAAAAATGCTTTCAGGTTGCGATTTTGTGATGATTGAATCAAACTACGACGAGGAAATGCTGGAAAACGGCTCATACCCGTACATACTAAAAAAGAGGATCAAATCCGAAGCCGGACATTTGTCCAACAGCGATTGTTCGTCCGAATTGATCCGGCTTTTGGAAAGCGGATCCTGCCGTTTTATGCTGGCTCATCTTTCGGTGGAAAACAATACGCCCGAAATTGCAATGAGAAGCGCGGCAGTCCGGCTTGATTCTTACGGAGCAAGGATCGGGCAAGATTACGAGTTAAATGTTGCTCCGCGTATGGGCGCAGGTAAAATTATAGAGCTGTAACACTATAGAAAGGGATGCTGTATGTCAAAATATACCGGTTGGAAATGTCCGGTTTGCGATAACACGTTTGATGCGGATTCTGATGTTTCGGTTTGTCCGGATTGCGGTGCTCCGCATCACCGCGGCTGTTATAAAAAAACCGGACGTTGTTTCTATGAAGATGCTCATGGTTCAAAAGATCAATATATCCCGCCTGAAATGTTTTCCGGACAGGAAGGGTCTGCGGACGAAAATGACGTAAACAGCGATGAGCCTTTTATACGCTGCCCCAATTGCAAAAATCCGTCTGATGCCGATTCTATTTTTTGCAAGATATGCGGTCTTCCGGTCCGTTCTTTCCATGCCGGTCAGACCGATAACGCACATAAAGGCTATACGGGAAACCCTGCCGGCGGTCAGGGGGCGCATACCGAGCAGGAGGTATACAAAAAGTGTGTCAAATGCGGCCACATCAATAATTCAAGTATGGTGTACTGCCAAAACTGCGCTCATTTGACCGATGGTGAAATAGAAGGTGTTCCGATTGCGGAAATGGAAACTTATATCGGCGAAAACAACGCCTATTATATCGGCAATTTTGCCCGAATAAAAAAACGCCGTCCCAGTTTCAATATAGCGGCAGGATTATTAAAATCCTTTTATTTTGTGTACCGTAAAATGTACGGTTGGGCGATTTTGTTTTTTGTCGTAAATCTTGTGCTAAGTTCGCCCAGTATTTTGTCGTATATCCATTATTACATCTATGAATATTACTCTGTAGAAATTTTCAGCGAAAGCTTCATTTCGCTTTTACAAACACTTATGTCTCCCGCTTCTTTTGTTTCTATCGCGTTTACATTATTGACGGGATTTTTAGGTAATCGGCTCTATTTGCGAAAATCCGTGCGGGACATTAATCTCATAAAATCCGGCTCATTCGGCAAACAGATTGCCTACCCCCAAAAACCCCAATATATGCAAAGTGAAAAATCTCGGGTATACGAATCGGATAAATTTCAGGAAAAGGATAAGGAATACAGAGCTGCCGAAATAAAAAAAGAACTCGCGGCACGCGGCGGAGTTTCTAAGCTTGCGGTGGTTTTGTTCGCTTCGGCTCATTTCGCGGTTGCGTATATAGTGATGCTGGCGTTAATTGGTTTTATATCGAAATAAAAATATGTTTTTTGTTAAAAGGAGGACAATTAGATTATGCACAAGGTTAAAAAGGCTATAATCCCGGCGGCAGGTTTGGGAACCCGTATGCTGCCCGCATCCAAATCCGTCCCTAAAGAGGCACTCGCGATTGTGGACAAACCTGCTATCCAATATATCGTGGAGGAAGCGGTTAATTCCGGGATTTCTGATATTTTGATTATCACAAACCGCGGTAAAACCGTTATCGAGGATCACTTCGACCGTTCCCCTGAACTTGAAGAACGCTTGTTGAAAAGCGGCAAACAAAAGCTTTATGACGAAATGGTCGGGATCGCGAACATGGCGAACATAACTTTCGTAAGGCAGAAGCAAACCATGGGATTGGGACACGCTGTTTTGTGCGCAAAACCTTTTGTTGGCAGCGAACCTTTTGCGATTCTGTACGGCGACGACGTTATTTTGGGTGAAAAACCCGCCAGCGGTCAGCTTTGTGAAGCGTACGAAAAACACGGGCTGGGTGTAGCCGGAATCAGAGAAGTAACGCTGGAAGCTATACAAAAATATTCTTCGATGAAAACTGAACACCTGAGCGGAAACGAATATAAAATAAGTGATATGGTAGAAAAACCAACTCCGGACAAAGTATTTTCGATGTTCTCGATTCTGGGGCGTTGTGTGCTCCCGCCTGAGATTTTTACGATATTGGAAAACACTCCTCCGGGTGCAGGAAATGAAATCCAGCTTACCGACGCGATGAAAACTCTTGCTCGTTCAAAAGGAATGATAGGGGTAGATTTTGTCGGAACCAGGTACGATATGGGCGACAAACTGGGCGTACTCAAGGCGATCGTTGAGGTAGGGCTGACACATGAAGAAGTAGGCAAAGATTTTAAAGAGTATTTGAAAGGAATTATAGAATAACCCTATGTCTATCGGGGAGCTATTATTGATTTCCGCCGCTTTATCCATGGATGCGTTCGCAGTTGCCATAACTATCGGAGTTGCATCGGAAGACACTCCGGTTTCGTTAAAACAGAAATCGTCCCTTTTGCCGAAACGCAATGGGACTAAATTGATGATGGGAGCATTGATCGTCGGACTGTATTTCGGTGTTTTTCAAGCCGGAATGCCCCTTATCGGGTATGCGCTGGCAACAAACTTTGCGGGAAGCATACTTGCATATGATCATTGGATAGCCTTTGTTTTGCTGTGTTTTATAGGCGGCAGAATGTTTTATGAAGGGTTAAAAAAAACGGGAGACGATATAGGAGCTCCGATCAAAACATCCACCGACAGCGAGATTTTAAATAACAAAAGTCCGGTAACGAAAAAATTGCGGCTTAATTTCACCTATATTGTCCCCCTCGCTTGCGCTACCAGTATTGATGCGCTTGCTGTTGGCGTATCTTTTGCGTTTTTGCAAATTTCTGTGATTCCGGCGGTTATTTTTATCGGATTTTTTACCTTGATTTTATCTATGGCGGGTGTGAAAATCGGAAGTTTGTTCGGGGTTCGGTTTAAATCCAAAGCGGAGCTGGCAGGTGGTGTTGTGCTGATTTTGATTGGATTTAAAATTTTGGTTGAGCATATAAAGCCTAGTTTTTTCGGATAAAGTCGTCCGGATATTCAAATATATTTCTGTCTCCAGGACGGATTTTTTTATTTTCCGGATCATAACTATTATTGTTCAGGTTGTTATCATAATTAAAACACGGAACAGACTTTGAAAATAATTCTTTCGGAATTACAGGCATTGCGGGCATTGTGGAAAGCGGGGGGAATTCTGGCAATCCGACCTGTTCAACGAGCGGCAGTGCGGCGGATTCGTTATCGGGAACACAAGCAAACGGCGGCGATATTGCGGATATTGCGGGAAGAGGTGGAGGCTCCGGCAACCTGTTCTGTTCAGCAAGCGGCAGTGCGGCGGATTCGTTATCGGGGACACAAGCAAACGGCGGCGACATTGCGGACATTGCGGGAAGAGGTGGAGGCTCCGGCAACCTGTTCTGTTCAGCAAGCGGCAGTGCGGCGGATCCATCGTCAGGGACACAGGGCGGAAGCGGTGGCTTATATGTAGATTCTTCAATCGGTTCCTCACATGGGGCAGGAGCAGGATTTGTTGTTTTTTGGCTTTCATCAAATGTCGGGGGAATCCCGGTTTCTGGTTTTATATTAAGTTTTTGTTTTAACATTTCCCGGGTTGTTTCGTCTGCTTTTCCGGTTGTGTTTAAGCCATTATCGTTTTGAAATGCTTTTACGGCTCGTCTGGTTCTTTCATCAAAATGCCCGGACAAATTCGGTATAAAATATCCGAGTTTTTTTAACATACTTTTCAATTCCGTTATATTGTCGTCTTTTCGTGAATTGTGCGTGAATCCCAGCATAAGTACCGTCCTTTCAAATATTGAAGTTAATATATTATTATATTATTAGCGGACGATTTATGCTACTCTCCTAAAGATTTAAGCAAAATCTTTTCTTGAATAAATAAAACAAAAGAACGATAAAGCAATAAAGCTAAATCATTTTTTTTTCTTCCTCTAACTCGCAAAGAGCAACCCGGACTACCTCATACTAATCCCACATTAAAATCATCGTTTCAAACTTCGTTCGTTATTCGTTTTTCTTAAAAAACTACTCACTCGTTTTCAACGGATTTTAAAATGGGATTAGTATCAAAAACAAATGCTGAAAACGTGCAATTTGTCCCTTTTATGGTCCTTTCCACATCCTCAATAAGATTATTCGGAAACCGAATACATTTATTTGTAGTTGACGGAACAACAGGTATTTTGAATTTTGCCATGTATTGCATCTCGCATATCATACGTTATGTAAAAAAGCATACCGCAAAACTCAAAAACAATCAGCATTGATTTTTTATGTGATTAGTGTTTCTATTTCTTGGAGGATATGATATACTCATAAACAGAATAAATATTGATGGGAGTTATGAAAATGGCAGATATTGTAAAAACCTACAAAGAACATCACCCGGCACTGCGATTCATCGGCAAAAAATATACTGACGAAGACCGTGTAGACGGTTTGTTTGGCGCAAAATGGGGCGAATGGTTTGAAAACAAATGGTTTGATATTATTGAAAAACTGGGCGCGCCCGGAGGGCTGGATAAAGGGCATATCGGATATATGACCCACGGCGAAGACGGGAAGTTTCAATATTGGATTGGGTTATTTACGCCGGACGAAACACAAATCCCAGAAGGATTTGACTTTCTTGATTTTGAAGCAGGTCACATCGGTGTTTGTCATGTTTACGGTATAGAACCTGATGTCTACTGTAAAGAATGTATGTGTTCCGATAAGTTAAATGCAGATGGTTATAAAATTAAACCTTTCGGTTGCTTTGAACGTTATAATTATCCGCGTTTTTGTGAACCGGATGATAAAGGCAACATCATCTTGGATGTTTGCTTTTTTGTGGAGTAGACTAATGAACTTGTTATGAGGTGCACGATATTAAATCATGGGATAGGTTATTTAAGTGCGGCATCTATGATTTAGTGCATGAAATCGGCTACAAATGGAACGATACAATACGACTTCATTTTGACAACCAAACGTGGTGTCATAGTAATGGGCAATGGCATGAGGATAAAATTGGCTATTTCCTTTTGCCGGTAGTTCCCGTGTGATGTAAAAACTAATTAACTTACGGAAGGAAATAAAAAACATGGCTTATAAGTCAACGCAAGAAATGATTGACCACTTGAAGCATTATAATTTTATAATCGAAAAAATCCCCGAAACTTTTGAAGTTCACGGTGAATACCTTATTGACGGAATGATAGCTGGCGATTTCATTTTAGGATACAAAGAATATCGCGATTTAATAAAAAACCTCAACGAAAGAATGATTGCTTCTCCCGAAAGTTTCGGGCTTGTTGCTGACAAAAAGGGAATTGAGAAACCCGTCAACACAATTCACTATCCATATTTGTGGCTGTTTATTGCGCTTGCCCGTTCAGGCGAAGTAAGAAAAGGCCTACTTTATGTGAATGGAGCGGAGTTTCTTGCATATGCAAAAGGGAAAACGCTTGGTTCGCACAATGCGTATCCGAAAAACATAGAATCAATGATTAACAAATTATCCGAATACGGTTTTGATATAACCGGCTATAAACACAGAGAGCCGGTTGATTTTACGATAGAGTATAAATCAAATCCGTATTTGCTTCCAGTGATTAAAGCATCGACTTTATCCCAATATCAGGCAAAAAGTCTTGTTTCGGATTATGCCTGTTTTAATGCTTTGATGTTCAAGACCGCACCAAAGGAAAAGATGCTTTTTCCCGATACCCATACCGCAAAATTAATGCCGCAGCATTTAATTGAATTTATAACTACTGCTATTTCCGAATTTGGTAAAATCGGATTAAACCAAATGGCAGAACGTCACCACAAACATAATGAAGGCTGGATGAAATTCAAGTATTATCAAATATATTACAGTCCTAATAATATATTTACATTATTTGATATAACAAACCATGAAATCCATGAAAAATATTTAGAAAGTTTGCCGGAAAAATATTTCAACACAATCAAAGACCACATAAATTGTAAAACTTGCCGCAAAAATTGCAAAACCCTTCGCGTCGGTGAATTGTTCGGCAAAAAAAGAGCGTGGTGTAATTCGTCAAGACTAAGATTTCCGTGCGATGATATAAACGACATTTCTATTGTTATAGACATTATTACGACCTTATATGGAAAGAAGAGTAGATAATTAAAAATGAAAGAGGTGCAAAACATGAAACAGAAAAACTATAGCGAAGCTATTAAAAAGCAGCTTGACAGCGCGGGAGCTGTCATTGAACATTGGGAATATCGCACACTACCCGCAGTGCGTTTTATAGGTCTTGAAATAAACTATGAGAACGGTTATGACGGTGATCACTGGGCTAAAACTCGTGAAAAAGCAGCGGCTATGCTTGATACAATGCCGGAATACGCATCGGGTTTTGATTATGACCTAACCCTAACTCATCATTATGGGAAAAAAGTTGAAATGGAGCGCAATCACGATTTTATCGGGCGATTTATGAAAACTGATACGCCTGTGCCTGATGGGTTTGCTCATTGGGATTTTGTGCCGAACGATACGAATAACCCTTATTTGACTTTTTGTTCGCAATTCGCCTTTTCGGTGTTTGCGGGCGACCACGACACTTTACATGAACACAAGGAGTTTGATGTTAATGCGCTTTATGACATATCACGCAACATCATCCTTGAAGAAAAAGTCACTATTCCTTATCCCGAAATATATTGGACTGCCGAAGTGCAATTTGACAAAGCAGACGGCACAAATTACAACCCCGAAAATCTATTTTGTTCTGACAGCAACCCGGATGAATGTCGCTGCGGGTGGCTGTTTTCGGTATTAATTGAAAGAAAAGCGGGTTTGGCATGAGCAAAAAAATTATACCCAACATACCGGAAAATCGGTTATTACAGCAATGAAACTGACTACAGCGTTAGCCTCTTGGCAGGTCAAGGGCTGGTTTCGTCCAATCGGATTGTTGAATATGATTTCAGCGTTTACCAATGGTGCACTGGCGTTGTCTGACGGGACAATCATCCACGTCCACTGTGGAATTTACTGAAAAAAATAACTGAAAAAAATTTTAAGAAAAATAACTGCAGGTTACTACTCAGCTATGCACCACGGTTGTCCGGCAAAAAACAATGCAACATATTTTTAAAAACGGATTAAAAAATTCACCTGGGATGCACGGCAGAAAAAGCCGCTAAAACCCGCATAAAACAAAGGAAATATCGCAATTTTCTCTTGCATTTTCCACCATTTTATGATACAATATTACCATAAAAGGCGGTGAGGGAATGGGCGGGAATTATACAAAAAATATGTTTCGGC
>WRKL01000011.1 GCA_009778115.1 Oscillospiraceae bacterium
CCCATCGTTATTTCATCGCCGGGAGCATAGGCTGTTCCGGTTCCGTCGCTTTCGGTGTTCCACTCCTTGAACTGTTTGCCGTCCGGTGCAATAATATTAGCTATACCGGCAGCCGTAAAGGTTTGATTTTTTTCGAGAGCATCCTGCAATGGCACAACACCGGTTCCGCTGTTCAAATCGTAGGTGACAGTGTAAGTTTCCGGATGGAATTCTTCATCCTCCCAGATTGCATATAATGTCAGGTTTTCCGTACCCATCGTGATTTCATCACCGGGCGCGTAATCGTCTCCGGTTCCGTTTGCCAGAGAGTTCCAGATTTTGAATTGCTGTCCGGTAGGCGCGATCATGCCTGCGGACGTCGGTATTTCGAACTTTTCACCCTCTTCAAGGTCTGCTTGGGTGGGTGCTGTTCCCGTTCCGCCGTTCAGGTTATAAGTGACGGTGTAAAACGAAACCGGGGCAACCCAATGCGCATATAATGTCAGGTTTTCCGTACCCATGATAATTTCATCGCCGGGGGTGTAGAACGTTCCTTTTCCGTCCGCTTGAGTGTTCCAACCGACAAACGACATTTCCTCGGACGGCGCTGTAAGCTCGCTCTGTTTTGCTATAAAAAGTTCGCCTGTTTCTTTTCTGGTTTCAACCGGAAGTGTACCCGTTCCGCCATTTTCATCGTATGTAACAGTAAAGAGGTCAACGTTTTCATCCACCCATATTGCGTGAAAATTCACTTCATTATCCGGCATAATAAACCGATTTCCCGTTTCGTATGAATCGCCTGAACCGTCCGCCAGAGTATTCCATTGCTTGAATTTTTTGCCGGTAGGAGCATCCCAGAAAAACGATTGATAAGACATTAAATTGAAAGATTCTGTTTCAAACCTTGCTGTCCCTTGTCCGGTTTTTAACGCTGGTTCATGTGTAATATAATTCACAGGGAATGGGAATTTTTCTGTAAAAGGTTCCGTATTGCGCCATGATTTTGAAATTTCCATCAAATCGCCGCCCTGTGTTTCTTTATCATACGGAACTATGATGTAGGAATATTTGAAATTCCCGGGATTTAATCTGTATTGGCTAAGTGGCGGCGGTCCGCAGCTTTCGCCGCCCAACCCCCGGGAAATGTAGTCAACATTCAATATAGTATAATCCGTTTCGGGTAATTGGTACGGATGCCCTTTCGCATTTAAATCTTCCGCACTAAAATGAAGTGCGCTTGCTTCCAGCGGGGTTTCTCCTACAATCAGAATTCCGGTGGGATTCTGTTCGCTTTCCAATGCGAAATAGCGTGTACCTGTGCGGTTACCCGATGTTTGCGGAGTTGCGAACGGGAAGAATGAATCGAACACTGTCGTTTCATACTTTCCGACCATAGCCCCTCTGTTCCGGTCAATAAAAGTTTCCAAGGGTCCGTTTCCATACCACTTTATGTTTCCGTATTCTTTCGGCAATGTAAGTTCCGCACCATATTTAAACATTTCCCCTGTGCCCGAAGTCGGAGTTAATTCGGATTTTACCGCTATTTCCCCCGAACCATAAATAACATACGTTGTATTGTTGGTACTGTTGGAAGCGTTAGTCAACCTGTGTGTAACCGTAACGGTAACCCGCTTATTCCGAATATCCATGGTGTGGTTAAACCCGGTTACGGTCATATTAATGTTTCCTCTCACCCACCCGGGATCGGTTCCGCGGTCATTATCAACCCTTGCACGGGTAAAGTTGGGGAACGGACCTTGCCGCATAAGAGTTTCGGATTTATACACATAGTCATACAGGATTCCGGTGATCTTGTTGAACTTAACGCTGAAATCACTGCCGGAAACCGTCAAGACATTGCCGGATTCGGATCTTGTTGCGCTCGGCAACGAAATTTCATGAAAACCGGGTTTTATTTGTGTTGAAGCATTTACCCTGAGTTGGTCATATGATGCAACATCCCCGGCTTTTGCCCATAATGTATCTTCTTTATATTTCGCGTACAGATTCAAAAAATATTCCGCACTCGGTTTACCTGGGTTGGGAATATTAAACGGAACATCTGCCTGCGCTGTCGAAAGGGGATCAACGATGTCGTTTATAACCCCTGTGTCAACAACTTCGCCGTCTTCGATTAGTTCCCATGAAAGATCATAAACGTCCGACGAATTGAACGCCATGATGTTTTTAATGTTTACTTTTCTGTTCGCTAAATCGCCGGCACTTCCGGAAAAACGCAGCTGCCGGAACACATATTTTACTTCCTGAAGTTCGGGCTGTTCGGTTCGGTCGGTGGAAATAAGACCGTTGGCGCAGAAGTTACCGGAATTTATCGTATCGCCCCAGTTACCCCCGTAACCGTAAAACTTACCCGTCATATCCTCGCGCCCGATTTCATCATAATAATCCCAGGCATCCGGTAATTTAACCTCGTTGGTTGCGCTATTAAAATCAAGCCACATCAAAACGTCATTGGATGTCGGTGCAATAGGATGAACTCCGCTGCCGGAATCTGCGTTTCCTTGTTGGGTCAATTCCGTGTTTGAAAGGAATTTTTTGTAGATACGAAACATCGCTATTTGATGATTTCCCTTACGGCTGATTATTTCGGTGTTGCAATTGATGCCGAAATCGTGGTTGCTTGAGGAAAATCCGTTTGTGATAGGCGTGAGCGATCCGGATGCGCTAAGTGCGCTGCCGTTGGCAAATACGCTCATATTAGTACCATCGAACCTGGCCGCGATATGATGCCAGTTGTTCACCCAGTTTGCCGGAAGCGTAAAATTGTTTTCTATCCAACTGCCGTTTGAATATGCGATAAATTGCAGAATTCCGTTGTTATTTCGGAAAGCTATCTGATGGTCGCCCTTGGAAAAAAGGTATTGCCAACTCGAAGAACTCATCGGTCTGACCCGCATCTCAACAGTAAACGGATTGTTACCCGAAAAGAGATTGTTAATGGCATTATTTTTCGTTACATGAGTGGGGAAAAGCGAATGACCTGTCATAGCCTTGCTCCAGGGTGAAGAACCTGTTTCAATAACAGAGCCAAAAAGGTTCATCTTAAAATCATTAGGACTAAGGTCGGCGGTAACTTCATCTATCGTTGCCGTTTCAAAGGGTGTCGCCAGTCCCTGATCTACCCAATCCCAAATGAAACCGCCCATAATATTCGGACGCGATTCCAACGCATCCTGATATTCCTGATGGTTGCCTACAGCATTGCCCATAGCGTGATTATACTCGCATAAAACATAGGGCATATTGTCGGCTCTGTCGGCACGTTCAATTACGTCCTGAACGCCGGCATACATATTACTTGCAACATCAACTCCGCCGCGGTCGTATATACTTTCGTAATGCACCGGACGGGACGGGTCAATTTCGCGGATTATGTCTTGAATCGAACGCTCGAACATTTTATTTGCCAGAGTATCGCTGTAGCCGCTTTCATTACCCAGCGACCACATTACCACGGATGTCCGATTTTTTCTGGCGTGGGTATTTGCACGGATCCTATCAAAATACGCTTGTGTAAAACTTCCGGCAATATCATTGGCGCTAATGGAGTGAGATTCCATGTTTGCTTCCGCCATAACAAACAGACCGTATTTATCGGCGAGGTAGTATAAATAGTCGTCGTTGGGATAGTGGGCGGTTCGCAGGGCGTTAATATTGTTTTTCTTCATCAGCTTTAGGTCTTCTTCCATTAGTTCCCGGCTGACATACCGCCCTTTATGACCGTCTACATCGTGGCGGTTTACCCCCCGGAACTTTAAGGGCTGACCGTTTACTGTTATGACATCATAGCTTGTCGGTTGTTTGATATAATTTGAGTTAACGATTGTTTTCGTGAATTGGATTTCCCTGAAACCAAACGGCTGTGCGATACTTTGAAAATGTCTTCCCGTCGTTTTATCGTAAAGCGTCATTACCATCGTATATAAATACGGCGATTCATCTGACCATAATTTCGGGTTAGTAATCCGCCCCAAAAGCTCTATGTTGTTTTGGGATCCCGAATTGATCTCCGGAACATCGTTTCTATACATATTTCCGGCTACATTGTTACCCGTGGAATCAAACAACTTTACATCAATTCCAAAGTTGGAAATTTGCGAAGTGGAATTGTTCATTATATCTACGTTTATGTCCAAATCTGAATAATTGAAATTTGTATTTATACTGGTTTTCAAATAATAATCCCGAATATATACCGCCGGGGTCGAAAACAAATAGACATCTCTAAAGATGCCGGAAAGCCGTAAAAAGTCCTGATTCTCGAGCCAGCTTCCGTCACTCCAGCGATGCACGCGCACGGCAAGAAGGTTATCTTTTCCGCCGGAGTTTATAAAAGGAGTGACATCGAATTCATGCTCGTCAAATGAATTTTCGGTATAACCCACCTGGTTTCCGTTCACATATAAATACATTGCGGATTCTACGCCTTTGAAATTTATAAATACTTTTCTTCCGTTTTCCAGCCAGCTCGGATCTACATCAAAATTCCGGCGGTAAAACCCGACCGGATTGGTTTCTGTCGGAGCCAGCGGGAGGTAAGCATCGCTGTTGCCGTACTGTCCTATCCACGGTATGTCAAAATTGGAATATATAGGGAAATCAAATCCCTGGGTTTGCCAGCTTGCCGGAAGCGTAACGGAACGCCAGCCGCAACCGTAATCGGCTTCCTCAAAGTTTGAAACTCTTCCTTTGCCGGTATAAGGATTTTGTTCAACGCCCGTAAAGTCGGTTTGAAAGAAATTATTGGTTATTCCGGCGCCGGTTGCGAGAGCAAGATTTTTGTACACCGTCAAATCCCATTTATCCGCAGGATCATCTCCTGTCAGGAGTTTATAATAATCGGATTCTTCTTTTTTATAATCCCTTGCGCCGATATATGCCGCTTGTGTACTTTGATATGGCAGGGTATCCGAAGTGCGCGCATCTTCGCGATTTATTCCGAAAATATTGTTGTTGTTTATGCCGCTGCCCCTGATGCCCGTCCATTCATTGCCTGTGAAATAGACCGTTCCGGGAACAAGCGTGTTTCTTGCCGTCAGATCCGGCCAGGGTGTATCATAACTCCACGGATCATCGGATGCTGTTGCAGTAAAGGAAATGAAGCCGCCCGGAATAATTCCGGCAAACAGTATAAAACAAAGCACCAACGACAAAATTCTCTTTAAGTTTTCCATAAATAACACTTATCCTTTCGCCGATAATATACGGCATATAAAAAAATATTTAAACTTCCTATTGTTATTTTAACTATTACGATCTCTTTTTTCAATGTGTTTTTGTTGCATAGTATTGACTATATGTTGCATATATGGTAAGCTTTATACAAAGAAATAATACAGGGAGGATTGAACATGGATGATCTGATAAAATATCTTCCTGAGGAGCTGCCGGATAATTTTTTGTCGGTACGCGAATACGGCTGGCAAATTTGTGCCCCCGGTCACAGTTATTTGGGGAAAAAGTTGTATTATGTTATGCATTATGTGATAAAAGGTCACGGTGTGTTCGAATTCGAAAAGCAAAAATATCACCTGAGCGAAGGACAAGGGTTTATAATTAACCCTAAAGACTATGTATATTATTACGCCGACGATGAAGACCCTTGGGTCTATACCTGGGTGGCGTTCAACGGAATCAACGCATCCCATCTTTTGCATTTATCCGGATTGACGGAAAGCACGGTTTTTAAGTGCGGCGATGATGCGAAGTTAAAAAAATATTTTTATGACTTGTGCAGTCAAAGCAACTCTGCTCCTTCGCCTGAAATGGCGAGAATAGGTTACCTGTATTTGATATTCTCACATCTGATAAATCATATCGACACTTCAAAGGATATGAAAAATAAAGACTTTTTAATGCTTGCCGTAAAATATATGGAACATAATTTTGATAAAAAAATAAGTGTAAACGATATAGCAAAATATTTCAATGTAAGCCGGTCACAATTCTACCGGTTGTTCAAAAACAAGCTGAACATCAGCCCGTCGGAATATTTAAGTGATATGAAGCTTTCCAAGGCGTGCTTTTATCTCGAAAGCAGCGACATGACGGTTTACAACATATGCACTGCGGTAGGATATTCGGATGCCGCACATTTTTGCAAGAGGTTCAAGAAAAAATATTCGATAACGCCGCTGGAATATCGTCAGAAACATAAAAAATAGGGTTTCGCTAAAAAAGCTAAAAATTTAATCACTTTGGGTTTAATTCCCCGCAGCTTGCTGCGCTATCCCCCGTAACGTAACCCCGGAGGATGGGGCTACCGCACAAATAAAAAATAAAAGAGAAACAAAACACCGTCGAAAAGTTGAAAATCGACGGTGTTTTTGGTATAATTGAAGCATGAAAAAACAAACAATATACCAAAAAGATTATAGCAAATATCAAAAGAACTATCAAGTACAACTTTGCAGTGAATTGGATATTTTACTGCCTGAAGATGAATCAATACGGTTATTGAGCGAAGTAATGGAGGAATTAGATTATACAAAATTGTATAACGCTTACGCCGGAAGAGGGCGAAAACCGAAAACCGCACCGAGTGCCATGTTCAAAGTTTTAGTTTACGGAGCAAGTGAAGGGAAATTTGCAAGCAGTAAAGTAGCGAAAGCGTGCCGCCGAGACATCAATTATATGTGGCTTTTAGGCGAAGAACTGCCGCCGGATGATGATGCGTTGAATCGTTTTCGCAGCAAACATCTAAGTGAAGTGGTTGAAGATTTATTCTATCAGTTGGTGAAAAAGTTAAGAGAACTTGACGAAATCAAGTATGAGCATTTATTTGTGGACGGTACAAAAATAGAAGCTAATACTAATCCCACATTAAAATCATCGTTTCAAACTTCGTTCGTTATTCGTTTTTCTTAAAAAACTACTCACTCGTTTTCAACGGTTTTTAAAATGGGATTAGTATAATGCCAACAAATATACGTTTGTGTGGAAAAAAAGCACGAATAAGTACCTATCACGGTTGGAATCGAAGTTAAAGGATTTTATGATTGAAATTTACAATCGTTATAATTTACCAAACGAAACAACTCCACAGGAAACCATAAAACACCTTGAAAAACAAAAGAAAACACCTTTTGTTTACGGACGAGGAAAAAGGAAAACACAGCTTCAACGTGATTATGAAACTTTGATTGAAATGCTAACCCGGCAAGGCAAATACAACGAAACTTTTAGAGGCAGAAACAGCTTTTCAAAGACAGATCCAGACGCAACTTTCATGCGTATGAAAGACGACCACATGCGAAACGCACAGTTAAAACCGGGTTACAATCTACAACTTGCGGTTGAGGGTGAATACATAGTCGGATTAGATGTTTCAAGTGAACGTAGCGACCAATTAACGCTAATTCCGTTGATTGAACGTATGGAACAACAGCTTGAAAACAGATATGAAGATGTAACTTTGGATGCAGGTTATGAATCAGAAGAAAACTACACATTCTTTGAAAAAAGAGAACAAACCTGCTACATCAAGCCGCAGAATTATGAAAGAAGCAAAACTCGCAAATTTAAAAACAACATGTCCCTGCGTGAAAATATGCTGTATGATACTAAAAAAGACGAGTACACCTGTCAAAACGGAATGAAAATGAAAGCGATTCACACAGGTAAGCGACAATCTAAAAGTGGATTTGAAAGTGAAATTACTTATTACGAATGTGAAAACTGCAAAGGTTGTCCTCATAAAAAGAATTGTACTCGTGCGAAAGGCAACCGCAAAATGCAGTTATCCAAAGAATTTTTACGGCAACGTAAAGAATCATTGGATAAAATCACATCGCAAAAAGGGATTTTATTAAGAATGAATAGAGCAATCCAAGCAGAGGGTGCGTTCGGTGTTATTAAGCAGGATTACGGTTTCAAGCAGTTTTTATTGAGAGGAAACAAGAAAGTCCGCACTGAACTTTTTATCCTTGCTTTAGGTTACAATATCAACAAGTTACATAATAAAATTCAAGCAAACAGAACTGGTCGGCAGTTGTTTGAGAAAATGTCAACTTAACATTTACACATGTGAATGCACAGACTGCATTTTGAGGGTTATACTAATCCCATTTTAAAAACCGTTGAAAACGAGTGAGTAGTTTTTTAAGAAAAACGAATAACGAACGAAGTTTGAAACGATGATTTTAATGTGGGATTAGTATTACCTCTGTTTTGTTGCGTTTATTTTAGCATAAATATCTCATATTATTGAATTTATTCCATATATTGGCACACAAAAAGGTTACCGCACGTTTTAAATTGTGCGGGAGTTCCTGTGTCCGCCGGATTTTTTGCCCGTTTTTGTTTTGCCGTTGTATGTATTTGGGGCGTTCGGCTTGGTGTCGCTTGACGGCGGATTAGAGGAATTGTTGCTGTCGTTGCCCAGCTGTTTGCGGAGGCGGTCATTTTCTACCTCGAGCATAGAAACACGTTTTTCGAGTGCATTGCATTTGTGCATAACTGCGTCAAGAGTTTCATTCAGCCTATCAATAATCCCCCAATATTTATTGGACGTTTCGGCTTCGATGTTGGCGGCCTTTGCCTTTAAGTTTTCATTTTCCAAAGTTAATTCTTGATTGTGGTTGAGCAGATTTATCGTGGTTTTTATGCAACTTTTTTATACTTATTCGTCCCGGGCTTTTTGATGTTTTTCAACTTTGCGACTTTTTTGATTTATCTTTTCTGTCACAGATGGGAGTGGCGGCGGCGTAGCTGAGCAGTAACGTAAAACAAATCGTAAACTATCATTTTATAAAAAAAGTATTGAATTTTGAAACTTGTGCTATTATAATGATTTTAGTCTTCAGAATTTTGGTAATCGGTTTCTTGTTTTCGGCTTTTAGTTTTTATTCATTAGTTTACAATTCATAATTAAGGGAGATTTCCCGAGCGGCCAAAGGGGGCAGACTGTAAATCTGTGGTCTACAACTTCGGTGGTTCGAATCCTCTATCGCCCCCCTTGGCTGCGCCGTTTCACTTGTGTTGTGGGTAAACTGGCTGCCTACAATAAATTAGGAAGGTTTCAACAACCTTCCTTTACAGTATATATAGAAGCGCACGTTTGGGATGATGGAACCTTAGACAAATATAAAACTGAATGGATAGCGCAGAAAGGCGGGCTGCAAAATGAATGACAAAACCGAATTACAAAAAGTCAGCGAAGAAACCATGCGTTTCATGCGAGGAAAATATGTTCTCGACGAAGTGGCGGGCAAATACTACGATATTGATTTCCTGAAATTCCGTCAGGGCAAGAGAACTATCCTGTCCATCAACATACACGAGGACTATTACGATTTTCAAATAATTTATGGTAAAGCCGAACGTGAGAAATTCGAGGCTCGTCTTGATGAATTCCTAAAAAGCAATACAAGACCTCTATAACAATTCCCGTGCGTTACATGACGGCTTATGGATGTTGATTCGAGTAGATAATCTGGAAATGCTTGAAGCTGTAAAGCAGATGATTTTGATTAAGAAAAACCCGAACCGTAAACCGTTCCCGAAGGCAAAGAATACCGCCGTATGGGCTGCATGGAGAGCAATATTTTTAGCCTAATCGGAAACCGCATGAAAGGCTGCCGCGCCTGCCGGAGTATCAAAGGCGGAGACAATCTCGCAAGGCTGCTTTGCTTGAAACACACCGGTAAACTGTCTGAAGCCCTGCAAAGCCTGACAACCGCTACCCTGCCGGAGAAATACGCCGAGGAAATCATTACAATTTTGTCTCAAACGAAAGTTGCCAAATCCACCGGGAAAGGGTATGATGGGTATCACAAGGCAACCTCTCCGGCGACGCCGGAATACAAGTGGCTACGGAATTTAGGCACTATTCGGGATTTTTAATCCATAAATGATATCTTTTCCATTTTTTAGCAGTAGCAGCCAATCAATTTTGCTGTTTTTGTGTAACAGAAAATTAACAAATATCTTGCCCACTTTTACTTGACACATACAAAATTAACATTGCGTATTGCGTACCGCGGCAAAATATGATATACTCGTTTCATAACTTGTTTCATTTTGTATAGACTGTTTTTGTGAAAGGATAGGATGATAAATGCAAACCCCGGATATTTTACAAGCTATTACGGACAATGTGGAAAAGGTAATAATTGGAAAACGCCATGTCATCGAACTGATGATAATAACGCTGGTGGCGAAAGGGCACGTTTTGATTGAAGATTTGCCCGGTGTAGGTAAAACCCAGCTTGCCGCCGCCCTTGCGCGTTCTTTCAATTGTTCATTCAGCAGAATACAATTCACCACCGATGTTTTGCCGTCGGATATTATGGGTTTTTCGATGTATAACCAAAAAACCCGGGAGTTTGAATTTAAAAAAGGCACAATTATGAGTTCGTTTGTGCTTGCGGACGAAATCAACCGAACTTCCCCGAAAACCCAGGCAAGTTTGCTTGAGGCAATGGAGGAACAGCAGGTCACGGTAGACGGAGTTACATACGCAATGGAATCACCTTTTATTGTTATTGCCACTCAAAACCCGGTGGAATATGTGGGTACGTTTCCGCTCCCCGAGGCACAATTGGATAGGTTTATGATACGCATAGCCATCGGTTATCCGACACATGAGCAGGAAATAGAAATGCTGGAGCGATACAAATATGTTTCGCCTTTGGAAACCTTGAAACCCGTGGCATCCGCCCGGGATATAATCAATATGCAGCAAGCAGCGGAGGATGTGCATATCGACGATAAATTGAGCGATTATATAGTAAAGCTGACCAATGCGACGCGGAATCATGAAGGGCTTTTGTTGGGAGCGAGTCCGCGCGCATCCTTAAACCTGATGAAGATGGCGCAATCCCGAGCATTTTTCCGGGGGCGTAAACATGTACTGCCCGAGGATATTGTGGAAATGGCCGTCCCCGTGCTTTCGCACAGGCTGAGGATCAAGCAGGAGTTGGTTTTGCGCGGGATTACCCAAAAAGAGATAGTAGATGATTTATTGAAAAAGGTTCAATTTCCGTTATTTAGAAACCTGTCTTAATATCCTGAAGACAAATTAAAACAAAGCATAGAGGATGATACATAAATGAGAAGTGCGCGTATCGGTTATTCCGCAGTCATCGGGGTTATAGCTCTGTGGGTTTATTATTCCGGCACCGGACTCGCGTATGTTTCGCTGTATGTGGTGCTTGCCGTTCCGGTGCTGTCCCTGCTTTTATCGCTTATTATGATAAAAAGGATCCGAATCATACAACGGCTCCGGCCCGATGTTATAGTAAAAAACAACACTGTTGCGCTTAAGGTCAAGGTTGTAAATCCGGATATATTTACCTATCCGTATGTTGCGCTTCTGCTGCCTGCGGGGCGCGACATAAAAGAAATATCGGACGAAAAAAACGGAATGAACCAAAAGCAAAAGCAAAAGTACGCTTATTGCTCGGTAAGGTTTCTAAGCACCACAGAAATTGAACTCAATATTTCTTTCAAATACAGGGGTTTTTATCATGTTGGTATAAATGAAGTTTGTGTCTACGATTTTTTCGGTCTTTTCCGGTTAAAAAAGAAAGTTGAGCATTCCGAGGCCGTTACGGTATATCCACAGCACAAGAGCTTGGACGAGTTGCAAATCACCCCGCATTCAGGGCATATCGACGCAACCAAAAGATCCCTGGTAGGAGGCGATCCTACAGAAATTTTATATGTGGAAAAGTATCATTCGCTGGATAATATGCGGCATATACACTGGAAGCTGTCCACTAAGCTGGATGAATTAATGGTAAAACGTTTCGCCGACGAAGCCGAAAAAGGTGTCCTGCTCGCGGTAGATCTCAGCCTTAAGGATTACAGCGATACGAACATCTGCGATATGATTGACGACAGAATTATCGAAACTGCGCTTTCGATCCTGGATTATTGCATAAGAAACGGTATAACGTCCGAGATTTTTTATCATACCCAAAATTTCGTGTCTAAAATATGCCGTAACGCAGAAGATTATCATAAGATCCGTGCCGAATTGGCAGTGGTGGAATGCAGCGGCGGTTTTCAAGCGGACGCGCTGGTAGAAAGCATAGCCGAATACAATTTCAGCGAAACGAGCATGGTAATTATTACCAACCGCTTGAATGATTCGATAGTTAATGCGCTGTTGACCCGAGCCAGCAAACATCCGTTGCTGTTCCATGTGTTCGCGGGGGATTTTTTGAGCAAAGAAGAACGGGCGGAAACAGAAAAATCCATAAACTTTTTGATCGGCAAGGGTATAGTATGCATCCAAACTGATGCTTCCGTTTAAAGACCTGTTTTGAAAATTCTTGCAAATATTTAGCGGAAATCGAATTTTTAAGAACCGCATAAAGGAGGTCAACCTTTGAAAACAGTTCCTGTAACCGAGCATATTTACGCTGTTTTGATTAGCGTTCTTTTGTCTTTTTCGTTATCTTTATCGTCGCTGGCTTCTACTACGATAGAATATTCGATTACGGTTTTAGCTATATTTTCGATTTTATTTGTGGTACTCTTTTACTTTGTTATAACGTTCAGGCGGGGGTTGCCTATACTGTTTTTGACATTGCTGGGAACATTTTTGATTGCCGCAATAATTTCGATTTCCAACAACGGAATACAGGGAAGTTTCGAATTTTTGAGCGATTCGATGAACCGGCTTTTGGATTTGCTGGCTTTCCCTCACGACTTGTCGCCGTACATTCAGTTTAATATTACACTCATTATAACCGGCGCACTCTCTTTCTTTTCGGTTATGTGCATGGGGTTCAGCTTTGGTTACATAATCATCACGGCTTTCGGGGTAGTGTTTTTTTCGGCGCAGCTGTTAACCAATAATTTTTATCTGCCCAACCACAACCTTGCTTTCTTTATATTTATTTTGGCTATCCCGTTGTTTATCCTGAAACAAGTAAACGCGGGATTTCTTCGGCGCAACATTCTGTCTAAGCTTCGTCCTGCATCGGCGATAGCGTGGATAGTTATCCCGCTTTGCGCTGTTGTGGTTTTCGCTTCTTTCAGATTGACGGATATGACTACAAATCTTAACGATTTCGATTGGACAAAACTTTTCAGCAACTTCTATATCAACGACGGTATCGGGGAGTTTGAAATTTCCGCCGCCGGATATTCCGAAGAGGACGGAACATTGGGGGGTGAAGTTACTATTGACCGAAGCCCCGTACTTGAGCTTACATCGCGAACTCCGCTGTATTTGACCGGGCGCGTTAAAGATTTTTACGACGGCTCAAAATGGACGACTTCGGTCCGGCAAAAGGTAAAACTGGATCAGGTTGACTTTGCCGATACACGCCAAACCGTAAATTTTGTCAACAATATAAGGGGGAATACCCGAAAACCGTTTATCGAATCCGGCAGCGTGAGATATATCGGTCTTAATGTTCGCACGGTTTTTACACCCGACAAAGCAAGCGGAATCGAAATCTCCGAAGCCTTTGATTTATGGGCAAGCAAAAACGGCGAACTCTTTACGAACCAGTTCCTTAGAAAAGATTTTTCATATGATTTCGAATTTTATCGTTTGTATATGAGTAACTACACGAAATCTATCAAAGATTCCGCCGAAAGTTTTTCATTGGATGATGATTTTGAACGTTATCTCTATATTCCCGAAACTGTAACCAAACGCGTTAAAAATTTAACCAACCGAATAACTGAACCCTACGAAAATAATTACGACAAAGTTATAGCGATAAAAAATTATCTCGCTAATTTCCCCTATACGCTGAAAACATCTTCTGTTCCCGAAGAACGGGATTTTGTGGATTATTTTCTCTTTACCGAAAAAAAAGGTTATTGCACATATTATGCTTCTGCGCTTACTATCATGTCGCGCTATCTGGGGATCCCGGCACGGTATGTTGAGGGTTACGGACCTACTTTTGCATTAAAAACCGAAAATGATGAAGCGTTTATACTGACAAATGAACAAGCGCACGCATGGGTTGAGGTATACTTAGGTGATGCCGGCTGGAACCTTATTGAGGCTACTCCGCCTTACGATCAAATCAATCGCGGGCTAACGCCGTCCCTCGAAATCTTCAGCGAAGAGATGCTGGAAGATCCGGATTATAAAGAACATATATCAAAAACATTCCGCCCTATAGAGCGAATAACGGGGAAAACTTCTGATGCTTCTCTGCCCAAAATAAATGTGGGTGAAAGTGAAAAGGGAGGTATATTTGATGATGAATATTTTGATTACCAGCCGCCGGTTCCGGAAAAATTTTCGCTATGGAACGCGCTCTTTTCGCTTATTCCGTTTATTTTCGTCTTTGTGATTGTTCCGGTTGCGGTTATAGTAGGGATCATTATTCTAATTGAGGTAATCAACGAAAAAAACCGGTTACGCAAACTCGCGTTCCTTTCACCTAAATCAAAAATTATATTTTATATTAAAAAAATTCTGCGCTTGGCATCCTACGACAACAAGCCTATATCCTCGCATGAGTCGATGACGGCTTTTGCTTTACGCGTAAACTTCGATTATCCTTTAATCCGCGGAAAAATGATCGAAGCCGCTCAAATCTTTGAACAAGCTTCTTACAGCGGACAGCCGGCAGGAACCGAACAATCCGGAATAGTGGCAAACATTTACAATGAATTTAATGAATATGTCAAAACCTCACACGGACGGTTAGGGAAGTTGCGGTACTTTATCGCACGATATATTTTACGGAAGCTTTAATTTTTGCAAAACAACGGAAAACCTAACTTGTGCCGAATCCCGGATCCGTGATACAGATATGGCGAAAGAAATAACTTTGTTCATCAAAAATCAAATGTTGGTTCAATCCGCTCAGGCGATGTCGAGTCAGGCAAACCAAATTCCACAGGGCATATTACAACTTATACATTAAACAAATCTTCGCCACACATCATACTAATTCCACATTAAAATCATCGTTTCAAACTTCGTTCGTTATTCGTTTTTCTTAAAAAACTACTCACTCGTTTTCAACGGTTTTTAAAATGGGATTAGTGTCACACATCAAAACGGTATTAAAACCGGCATTGAATAAACAGAAAATACGAAAAAACCGCTCCCCTGTGATTTTTACAAGGGAGCGGTTTTGAATATTATGGTATTATTTTATTCGTTTATTTGAACAACAACACCGGAACCGACAGTTCTGCCGCCTTCGCGGATAGCGAACCGGAGTTCTTTTTCGATGGCTATAGGAGTGATAAGTTCAACGTCCATTTCAACGTTGTCGCCGGGCATACACATTTCAACATCTTGCGGAAGTGTAACAACACCGGTAACATCAGTCGTTCTGAAATAAAACTGCGGGCGGTAGTTATTGAAGAACGGGGTATGGCGTCCGCCTTCTTCCTTTTTCAAAACATAAACCTGACCGCGGAATTTGGTGTGAGGATTGATGGAACCGGGTTTGCACAATACCTGACCGCGCTCGATTTCGGTACGTTGCACACCGCGCAGCAGAGCCCCAATATTATCGCCGGCTTCCGCATAATCCAGATACTTGCGGAACATTTCAATACCGGTAACTACGACCTTTCTGCGTTCATCAGTAAGTCCGATAATTTCAACTTCTTCGCCTGTTTTAAGTTGTCCTCTTTCAACACGGCCGGTAGCGACCGTTCCGCGTCCGGTTATAGTGAAAACATCTTCAACCGGCATGATAAAAGGTAAATCCGATTTACGTTCGGGTGTCGGAATAAAATCATCAACGGCAACCATGAGTTCCTTAATGGAATCATAAGCGGAATCGTTAACATCGTCACCGGCATTCATCGCCTCAAGCGCGGATCCGCGTACTACCGGCGTATCGTCGCCGGGGAACTCGTATTCGCTCAACAATTCGCGAATTTCCATTTCCACCAGATCGAGAAGTTCGGGATCATCAACCTGATCTACCTTGTTCATGTAGACAACGATACTGGGAACACCGACCTGACGGGCAAGCAGGATATGCTCACGGGTTTGGGGCATAGGACCGTCCGCCGCCGAAACAACGATAATCGCTCCGTCCATTTGCGCCGCACCTGTGATCATGTTTTTAACATAGTCCGCGTGTCCCGGGCAGTCAACATGGGCATAGTGACGCTTTTCAGTTTCATACTCAACATGGGCAGTGTTGATAGTAATACCGCGCTCGCGTTCTTCCGGAGCTTTGTCGATCATGTCGTAATCCACAAAATCAGCTTGTCCCGCCATGCCCAAAGTTTTGGTTATAGCGGCAGTCAACGTAGTTTTGCCGTGGTCAACGTGACCGATAGTTCCAATGTTTACATGGGGTTTGGTTCTTTCAAATTTTGCTTTTGCCATTTTTTTAGTTTCCCTCCAATTAATACTTATTACTTAATTTTTATTTTACCATACTTTCCTGAAAAAGCAAGTATTATTTATAAAATATTGTTTATTTCCGGCTCTACCCGCTTTGTAGCCTTAATTACCCGGTTTATTGCCTTTAAAAAGACTTGTTATTTTCTGGTGCTGATAATTTTTTCGGTCACGGATTTCGGCACTTCAATATAACTGTTGGGTTCCATCGTGAACTGGCCGCGTCCCTGAGTTTTGGACCGCAAATCGTTTGCGTAGCCGAACATTTCGGACAAAGGTGTCATTGCGGATATTTGCTGCAGGCCGGTTCGTGCTTCCATTCCGGTTATCTGACCGCGCCGCGAGGTAAGATCCCCGATAACCTCACCCATATATTCCTCAGCGACTATTACGGTTACCTTCATAATCGGTTCGAGGATGACAGGTCCGGCTTTCTTCATAGCTTCCTTAAACGCTTGTGACCCTGCGATTTTGAACGCCATTTCGGACGAATCCACTTCGTGGAAAGAACCGTCATAAAGCGTGACTTTTACATCAACTACCTGATACCCTGCCAGAACACCTGCCAGCATCGCACCCTTTATACCGTTATCCACCGCGGATATATATTCTTTGGGGATTGCTCCGCCTGTTATTTTATCGACAAACTCATAACCTTTTCCGGATTCATTGGGTTCGACGGTGAGTTTGACATGACCGTATTGGCCGCGCCCACCGGTTTGACGTGCGTATTTATGGTCTACATCCGCCGTCTTGCGGATTGTTTCTTTATACGAAACCTGCGGCATACCCACGTTTGCTTCAACCCGGAATTCACGCAGCATCCGATCCACTATGATTTCCAAATGCAGCTCACCCATACCCGCTATTATGGTCTGTCCCGTATCTTCATCGGTATAGGTTTTGAATGTCGGATCCTCTTCTGCAAGCTTGGACAGGGCTATGCTCATTTTTTCCTCGCCCGCTTTGGTTCGGGGCTCGATCGCCAGATTTATAACAGGTTCGGGGAATTCCATAGATTCAAGTATTACCGGATTCTTGGAATCACATAAAGTATCCCCCGTCGTGACATTCTTAAAGCCGACCGCTGCTGCAATATCACCTGCATACACTTCGTTTACGTCCTGACGGTGATTAGAGTGCATCAGCAGTATACGCCCTATGCGCTCATTCTTTTCTTTAGTGGAATTATAAACCGTGCTTCCTGTTTTGAGCGAACCTGAATACACGCGGAAGAAACAAAGTCTTCCAACATACGGATCGGTTGCGATTTTAAACGCAAGTGCGGAAAACGGGGCATCTTCCGTGGACGGGCGTGTAGTTTCCTCCCCTGTTTCGGGGTTATTGCCTTTTATATCGACTACATCAGTAGGCGCAGGCATATAATCTATTACGGCATCGAGCAGTTTTTGCACGCCTTTGTTGCGATAGGATGTACCGCATACTACAGGTACTATTGTATTTGAAATAGTACCCTTGCGTATGCACATTTTAATATCATCGACCGACAATTCATTGCCCTCGATATATTTTTCCATAACATTATCGTCGAGCTCCGCAATCGTCTCCAACAGGCTTTCACGGTACTCGCTGACTTTATCCCGCATATCCTCGGGGATGCTTTCTTCCCTTACATCAATTCCGACATTATCGTGGTAAACGAAAGCTTTTTGTTCTACAAGGTCTATTATTCCTTTGAACTCGTCCTCGGTTCCAATTGGAAGCTGGATCGGGACAGCATTGCATTTCAAACGATCACGCATCATATCCACAACATTGTAGAAATCCGCGCCCATAATGTCCATCTTGTTGATATAAGCCATACGCGGAACCTGATAAGTGTCCGCTTGCCGCCACACTGTTTCGGATTGAGGTTCTACGCCGCCTTTGGCGCAAAAAACCGTTACTGAACCATCCAGCACCCGTAAAGAACGTTCAACTTCAACAGTGAAGTCAACGTGCCCGGGAGTGTCAATGATATTTATCCGGTACCCTTTCCAAAACGCCGTAGTTGCAGCGGAGGTTATGGTTATTCCCCGCTCCTGCTCCTGCTCCATCCAGTCCATGGTAGCGGCACCTTCGTGAACCTCGCCCATTTTATGTGTCTTGCCCGTGTAGAATAATATTCGTTCGGATGTTGTGGTCTTCCCCGCATCAATATGCGCCATTATACCGATATTACGGGTCAATTCCAACGGTATATCTCTTGGCATAAATTTCCCCCTGCAGGAACTCTGTTCCTGTTACCATCTGTAGTGTGCGAATGCTTTGTTTGCTTCCGCCATTTTATGTGTGTCGTCGCGTCTTTTGGCTGCTCCGCCCGAACCGTTTACAGCATCGAGTATTTCCGCCGCCAATCGTTCGCGCATCGTTTTCTCTCCGCGTTTGCGCGAAAAGAACGTCAGCCATCTGAGCCCCAGAGTTTGTCTTCGGTCGGGACGTACTTCCATTGGAACCTGATACGTCGCACCGCCTACCCGCCGTGCTTTTACTTCCAGAACGGGCATAATATTTTCCAGCGATGTTTGAAACACTTCAAGCGGTTCTTTCCCGGTTTTGTCCTTCACAATATCAAAAGCACCGTAAACGATATTCTGTGCAACACCTTTTTTTCCGTCAAGCATAATGTTGTTGATAAGGCGTGTCACCAGTTTTGATTTATACATAGGGTCCGGTAATACATCGCGCTTTGGAATTTTTCCTCTTCTCGGCATTTTTCTTCCCTCCTTCAAAATATTGAATTCTTAGGTACTCGAATGCAGCGGCTCTTTGAACTCGCTGCAGGCAATTTGACAAATCATCCGAACCGATAATTTTAAATTGCCAAAGTCTGAATTTTTTGTTTGCAGACCTTTTTCGTTGTGCCGAAAGATATATAGATACATCTATCTTTCAGCAAATCGGATAGATTGTTGTTTGTTTTTCCTGCGTAAGATTTTTAATTTTTCACAGAATTATTTTTTGGGACGTTTTGCTCCGTACTTTGAACGCGCCTGACCCCGTTCCGAAACGCCCTGCGAATCCAGTGTCCCGCGGACTATGTGATAACGTGTACCCGGAAGATCCTTAACACGCCCCCCGCGAACCAAAACCACGCTATGTTCCTGCAGGTTATGACCGATTCCGGGGATATAAGCCGTCACTTCAATTCCGTTGCTTAACCTTACCCTCGCGACTTTTCTTAACGCTGAATTAGGTTTTTTCGGTGTTAGTGTTTTAACCGTAGTGCATACTCCGCGTTTTTGCGGTGAATTATGCTCGGTCGGCTGTTTTTTAAGCGAATTCAAACCTTTCACAAGTGCCGGTGCTGTGGATTTTTTGATCGAAACTTCCCGTCCTTTTCGGACAAGCTGGTTAAATGTCGGCATTCTTTCACCTCCTTTTCCAACAGATTAATATTTTACACTGCTATAATGCAAATGTCAAGAATTTATTCAGATACGGCAAATATTTTTTTCGGCGTGTTTTTTACGCATATTCAATTTCTACTCCGGAGTACACATTCATACCGGTTCCGGCCGGGATAAGCTTTCCTATAATGACGTTTTCTTTCAAGCCCAGCAACGGATCGACCTTGCCTTTTATGGCGGCATCCGTAAGCACACGGGTCGTTTCCTGGAAAGAAGCAGCGGACAGGAAGCTTTCGGTCGCCAGCGAAGCTTTGGTTATCCCCAGAAGTACCGATGTAAACTTTGCCGGCCGCAGATCGCTTTTGTTTTCGGAACTTATCTGTTCTACACGACGATTTTCCGCGTCGGCTTCCAGACGTTCCACAACCGTACCCGGAAGCAGGTTGGTATCCCCTTCGTCCTCAATGCGGACTTTACGCATCATCTGGCGGATAATAACTTCGATATGCTTATCATTTATATCAACGCCCTGAACCCTGTAAACTTTTTGAACTTCAGCGATAAGGTAGTTTTGAACTTCTTGCTCGCCTTTTACCGCGAGTACGTCATGAGGATTGATAGAACCTTCGGTGAGTGCATCGCCTGCCGTGATTTTATCGCCCTCTTTGACTTTGATTCTAAACCCATACGGAATGGGATATGAGCGTTCATCGCCGTCTTCGCCGGTTACAAATATATGCCGGGTATGCTTGATTTCACCCATTCTTACTTCACCGGTAATTTCGGTTATGATAGCCGAGCTTTTCGGTCTTCTTCCTTCGAACAGTTCTTCAACACGGGGTAAGCCCTGTGTAATATCTTCGGCGGAAGCGATACCTCCGGTATGGAATGTGCGCATGGTGAGCTGTGTTCCGGGTTCGCCGATAGATTGTGCCGCTATTATTCCCACGGATTCGCCGACCCCGACGTGCTTGCCGTTAGCAAGGTTTGCGCCGTAGCAACGCGCGCATACGCCGTGTTTCGCTTCGCAGCCTAAAACTGAACGTATTTTTACGCGTTCGAATCCTTTGCTTATTATGCTTTTCGCATCAGAATCTGTTATCAGCCGTTTTTTCGACATAACAAGAGCGCCGGTATTTTCATCGACAAGATCATTTACGAGATAACGGCCGATCAAGCGTTCGATCATGGGTTCGATCAGTTCATTTCCTTCGCGTATCTCATAAACTTCTATTCCTCTGTTTGTTTGGCAGTCCTCTTCCCGTATAATAACTTCCTGTGAAACATCCACCAGGCGGCGGGTCAGATAACCTGAGTCCGCTGTCCGTATAGCGGTATCCGCAAGTCCCTTTCTTGCGCCGCGGGATGAAATGAAATATTCGAGAACATTAAGGCCCTCGCGGTAGTTTGCCCGAATCGGAATTTTTATGGTTACGCCGGCGGTGTTTGCGATAAGACCACGCATACCCGCAAGCTGGCGTATTTGATTTATACTTCCTCTTGCTCCCGAACCCGCCATCATATTCAGCGGATTATGCGGATCGAGATTTTCGATAAGCGCATCGGTTACTTTTTTGGTGGTTTCTTCCCAAGTTTTAATAACCAGGGCATAACGTTCGCTGTTAGAAATAAGTCCGCGGCTGAAATGTTTGTCTATTTTAGTTATAGCGTTATCGGCATCGGATAGGATTTTTGCTTTTTGCGGCGGAATAACGGCATCGGACACCGCCATGGTAACGGCTCCGCGGGTCGCATATTTAAATCCGATTTCTTTTATTTTGTCCAAAAGCTCCGCTGTGTTTGATGTTCCGTGTATTTTGATGCAACGGTCAACAATTTCGGTTAACCTTTTTTGATCTACCTCAAAGCATACTTCCAAATCGAACAGGCTTTCGGGTTTTGTCCGGTCTACGAATCCCAGATCCTGCGGTATGGATTCATTGAATATTATTTGTCCTACGGTAACGGATATTAGTTTGGATATTTTTTCTCCCTCTATATCCTTGGTTATTCTTACTTTAATAGGCGCCTGAAGATCAATTTCCCCCTCAAAATATGCCATTTGTGCTTCATTGAGATCCCTGAAAATCTTACCCTCACCCTTTGTTCCTTCTTTTACGAGGGTTAAATAGTACGAACCCAAGACCATATCCCGGGTAGGCACAACAACAGGTCGTCCGTCCGACGGTTTGAGCAGATTGCCAAACGCAAGCATCAAAAATCTGGCTTCCGCCTGCGCTTCTGCGGACAAGGGAACGTGAACCGCCATCTGGTCGCCGTCGAAATCAGCATTATACGCCGTACACACCAGCGGATGCAGCTTCAGCGCGCGTCCCTCGACAAGTACCGGTTCAAACGCCTGTATACCCAGCCTATGCAAAGTAGGAGCCCGGTTGAGCAGCACAGTATGTCCCTTGATAACGGTTTCCAGAGCATCGTAAACCTCGGTTCGGGCGCGTTCCACCATTTTGCGGGCACTCTTGATATTGTTTGATACACCGCTTTCTACAAGCAGCTTCATGACAAACGGTTTAAACAATTCCAGCGCCATCTCTTTGGGAAGTCCGCACTGGTACATTTTTAATTCAGGTCCCACAACGATAACCGAACGCCCTGAGTAATCCACACGTTTGCCCAGCAGGTTCTGTCTGAAACGACCCTGTTTCCCCTTAAGCATATCCGAAAGGGATTTCAGCGGACGATTGTTGGGACCGGTAACCGGACGTCCGCGGCGGCCATTGTCTATCAGTGCATCAACGGCTTCCTGTAACATACGTTTTTCGTTGCGCACAATAATATCCGGCGCACTTAACTCTATCAGTCTTTTCAACCGGTTGTTGCGGTTTATTACCCGGCGGTACAGGTCGTTAAGATCGCTGGTGGCAAATCTGCCTCCGTCCAGCTGAACCATGGGACGGATGTCCGGCGGAATTACCGGGATAATGTCCATAATCATCCATTCCGGGCGGTTACCTGAAAGCCTGAAAGCATCCACAACCTCTAAACGGCGAAGCAACTTGACACGCTTTTGCCCGACTGCTGTGGCGAGATCCTCTTTCAATTCCAGCGAAAGCTTTTCAAGATCAAGTTCGCTCAAAAGTTCCTTGATAGCTTCCGCACCCATTCCGGCTTTAAAATCATCTTCATATTTTTCGCGCATATCTGAATGTTCTTTTTCGGTCAGAAGCTGTCCTTTTTCCAACCCTCTCGCATCGCCCGGATCAATAACGACATACTTGGCGAAATAAAGTATTTCTTCAAGCCGGCGCGGAGATATATCGAGAATCAATCCCATTCGCGAGGGAATCCCCTTAAAGTACCATATATGGGAAACCGGAACAGCAAGTTCAACGTGTCCCATACGCTCGCGGCGCACTTTTGCGCGTGTAACTTCAACACCGCATTTATCACACACTTTACCCTTGTAACGAAGCCGTTTATACTTTCCGCAATGACATTCCCAGTCTTTTTGCGGTCCGAAAATACGTTCGCAAAACAAACCTTCCTTTTCAGGTTTGAGTGTACGGTAGTTTATTGTTTCGGGTTTTTTTACTTCGCCGAAAGACCATGCTCTGATTTGATCGGAATTAGCTAGACCTATTTTTATGGAATCAAAAACATTTATGCCCAATTTTATGATTCTCCTTTTTACGAATGAATTTTGAGTTCGAGATACATATTCTTAAATTTCTTCGCCGGATTCGTCATCGGTTTCACCGTCTGTTTGTTCGCCCGTTTCATCATCTGTGTCATTTTCGAAATCATCGTCGTCAATAAATTCATCGTCTTCATCTTCTTCGGAATAATCCTCTATGGTGAAATCCTCCAGATCATCCTCGTCTTCAACTTCGGCGAATGCTTCATCGTCCACTATATTTACTTCAAGCTCATTGTCCTCTTCAAAAGTTTGCTTGAGGTCGATTTCAACATTATCGCGGTTTAGTACCTTAACGTCCAGGCTCAATGACTGTAATTCTTTGATAAGAACCTTGAAAGCTTCGGGGGCACCGGGTTTCGGTATGTTTTGCCCTTTGACTATAGATTCATAGGTTTTGACTCTGCCCAGCACATCGTCGGATTTAATCGTCAGTATTTCCTGAAGTGTGTAGGCGGCACCGTAAGCTTCGAGAGCCCAAACTTCCATTTCTCCGAAACGCTGTCCGCCGAATTGCGCTTTACCGCCCAGCGGCTGTTGTGTTACCAGCGAGTACGGTCCGGTAGACCGGGCGTGTATTTTGTCGTCCACAAGATGGTGCAGTTTCAAAAAGTACATATATCCCACGGTTATGGGGTTATCGAAAGGTTCGCCGGTACGTCCGTCATATAGCACGATTTTTCCGTCTTCGCTTATTCCCGCTTGCTTAAAGCAGTCGCGGATGTCGTGTTCACGCGCCCCATCAAACACCGGAGTCATAATATGCCAGCCCAATGTTTTCGCGGCCAATCCAAGATGAACCTCCAGCACCTGTCCGATGTTCATACGCGATGGAAC
This sequence comes from Oscillospiraceae bacterium, assembly GCA_009778115.1. Classification (GTDB taxonomy): domain Bacteria; phylum Bacillota; class Clostridia; order Oscillospirales; family Ruminococcaceae; genus WRME01. Next base: position 24,140 of record WRKL01000011.1, read on the forward strand.
ACCCAGCGGATTCAATACAATATCAATCGGAGTACCGTCGGGCAGGAAAGGCATATCTTCCTGCGGCAATATACGCGAAACAACACCCTTGTTGCCGTGACGTCCCGCCATTTTATCCCCGACACTGATTTTACGCTTTTGTGCGATATAGCAGCGAACTGCCATATTTACCCCGGGATTAAGCTCTTCGCAATTCTCACGGTCAAAAACCTGAACTTTAACAATAGTGCCGTATTCCCCGTGCGGAACTTTAAGTGAGGTATCGCGTACTTCGCGTGCTTTTTCGCCAAATATTGCGCGAAGCAGTTTTTCTTCTGCGGTCAATTCGGTTTCCCCTTTGGGAGTTACCTTACCAACCAGAATATCACCTGCCTGCACCTCGGCACCTACACGGATTATACCGCGCTCGTCAAGATCCTTAAGCGCATCCTCGCTGACATTCGGTATCTCCCGGGTGATTTCTTCAGGACCCAATTTTGTGTCCCGTGCTTCGAGTTCATATTCCTCCATGTGTATGGATGTGAATATATCTTCACGCACAAGCCGCTCATTTATAAGAATAGCATCTTCGTAGTTATAACCCTCCCAGCTCATAAACGCGATAAGCGCATTTCTGCCCAGGCTGATTTCACCGTTGGATGTAGCGGGACCGTCCGCTATTACATCATCTTTTTCCACGCTGTCCCCGACGTTGACAATGGGGTGATGGTTTATGCAGGTGCTTTGATTTGAACGATTAAATTTTATTAGCTTATATTCGTCTACTTCACCGTTGTTTTGCTCTACATTAATTTCCTGCGCAGTGACACGGGTTACAGTGCCTGAATTTTTTGCGGTTACCATAACACCTGAATCCTGCGCCGCTTTATATTCCATTCCGGTTCCGATGATAGGACGTTCGGTTAAAAGCAACGGAACTGCCTGACGCTGCATATTAGAACCCATAAGGGCACGGTTTGCATCATCGTTTTCGAGGAAAGGGATCATTGCCGTTGCTACCGAAACCACCATTTTAGGCGATACATCCATGAAGTCCACACGCTCACGGTCAACTTCGAGTATCTCGTCCCGCCAGCGAGCGTTGACACGGGGATTCGCGAATGTCATATCCTCGTTAAGAGGTTCGTTTGCCTGCGCCACAACATAATTGTCTTCCACATCCGCAGTCATATATTCAACTTCGTCCAATATCCTGCCGTTGGTTTTGTCCACACGGCGGAAAGGAGCCTCGATAAATCCGTATTCGTTGATTTTAGCGAAAGTGGCAAGATAGGATATAAGCCCGATGTTCGGTCCTTCCGGGGTTTCTATCGGACACATCCGGCCATAATGGGAATAATGCACATCGCGCACTTCGAAACCCGCTCTGTCGCGTGAAAGTCCGCCCGGCCCCAGCGCTGAAAGCCGGCGTTTGTGCGTAAGTTCGGCAAGCGGATTTGTCTGATCCATAAACTGCGACAAAGGGCTTGAGCCAAAAAATTCCTTGAAAGCCGCAACTACCGGGCGAATGTTTATCAGAGCCTGCGGTGTGACTACATCCATGTCCTGCGCTTGTAATGTCATTCTTTCACGGATAACTCTTTCGGTTCGCGCAAGACCGACACGGAATTGATTCTGTAAAAGTTCGCCCACCGAGCGGATGCGGCGATTACCCAAATGGTCAATGTCGTCCACTACTCCCAAATCGCAGGCGAGAGTATTGACATAGTTTATGGAAGCAAGTATGTCGTCCTTTATTATATGTTTTGGAATAAGATTATCGCGGCGTTCTTTCAGTTCTTTTATAATTTTAGCTTTATCGCCGACGCAATCTTCCAAGATTTGCTTCAGCACGCTTATGCGCACTTTTTCATTGATTTTCGCTTCACTGTAATCAAAATCCAAAAATTTATCAAGCCCTACCATTTTATTGGATATAACCTTGACTTCGTTTTCAGATCCTTCAACATAACAGACGCAAACACCGGCGGCTTCTATTTCCATCGCACGCTCCACGGTTACTCTTTCGCCTGCTTCGGCAATAACTTCTCCGGTCATTTCGCTAACAGCCGGGCGAGCCAATACCTGATCGGATATGCGCCCGGAAATTGAAAGCTTCTTATTATACTTGTAACGCCCGACTCTGGATAAATCGTAACGACGGTCGTCATAGAACAGGTTGCGCAGATGCGAAACAGCGCTATCTACCGTGGGAGGTTCCCCCGGACGTAATTTGCGGTACACTTCCAGCAGTGCGTTTTCACCGTTTTCGGTCGAATCCTTGGATGCAATGGTTTGCATTATGCGCTCGTCTTCCCCGAAGATTTCTATAATATCGCTGTCGTTGCCGATAAAATCCGTGAAAATATCATTTTCGTCCGACCATTCCGTGTCTTTCATTTTCAACAAAGCACGGATAAGTGTCGTTACCGGGATTTTTCTGTTTTTATCTATACGCACATAAAAAATATCGTTTGAATCTGTTTCATATTCCAGCCATGCGCCCCGATTCGGAATTATAGTGCATTGCCATTTTTTCTTTCCCGTTTTATCGTACTCAAAATTGTAATATACGCCGGGGGAACGTACAAGCTGAGAAACTATAACACGTTCCGCGCCGTTTATAACAAAAGTGCCGTTGTCGGTCATGACCGGGAAATCACCCATAAAAATTTCCTGATCCTTAACTTCTCCGGTTTCTTTGTTGATGAGACGGACATTTACGCGTAAAGGCGCGGCGTAAGTCACATCGCGCTCCTTACATTCGTCTATGGTATATTTAGGGGTATCATCCATGCGGTATCCCAAAAATTCTAACACCAGATTACCTGTATAATCGGTGATTTGTCCCATGTCTTTAAAAACATCCTTCAAGCCTTCTTCCAGAAAGTTCTTGAACGAATTTTTCTGTACCTCTATAAGATTCGGTTCTTCCAGTACTTCTTCAATTTTCGCAAAACTCATTCGCTCATTTTTACCAAGCTTGATAGGCTTTACATTGACCATGCGTTAAACCACTCCATTTTTCACTTTAATTTTCGGTTTTTTTACATAATTGCATTAATACCGGGATGTGCGTGACCGCAAACCGGGCTTTCAGGGATTATTGTTATAGGCACAAAACCCCATTTTACTCAATGTATCATTATATCACTTTTTTTCAACTTGTCAACCCGATTTTAAAGGTTAACAAAAAATTCAAATTTCAGGAACCGGTCAATCATTGCAATACTGCTAAAATTTCATCAAGATTGTCAATCAAAAATTTTTGTGCGTTTTCGGAGTATAACGTAGCTGTATAACCGCCGTGCAGACCTTCCCTCTCTTCGGACATAATACCAAGGCTTAACCCCGACTTAGTCGGTTTTTTACGTTTTCTGCCGTTAAAGGTTTCCTCAAAAAGAAAACCTTTGTTTAAAAGCCAGGATGTAAATGTTGTGGGGGATAGCTTTTTCATTGCGGTTAAATCGCTCAAATCATTTAACCGTTCGGTAAATTGACGGATCATGGCGGGTGATTTTGTAATCTCAACTTTGTCGCGCAGTTCCTGCGGCATAGAGAACGCCGGCAAATCGGCTTGCTTGACATATACTTTTTTGGAAATTCCCCCGTTTTCGATAATTTGGCGCAATATATCCGAAACATAGAAAAAACATCTCGACAGCCTGACATTATTTAAAGCGGAATCGTTGTCAAGAGCTTTTCCGCTTATCGGATCAATACCGTCCGCCAGCATATCCATGTATTCTTTTGCCCTTTGCATCTTTTCAAGCTCGGTCACATCAATACCCCCATTTAGTTTAGATATTCTCTTTCGACACGCATTCCTATTTTGCTTAGAATTTCGTAACTGATCGTACCTGCGGTTTCCGCCAGCTCGTCCACACCCAAAAACGCATCCCCATTATGCCCGAACAGGGTCACCTCCTGCCCCTCGTCTGCGCCGATTCCGGTTACATCAACCATAATCTGATCCATACAAACAACTCCGACGATCTTAGCATATTTCCCGCCGATCAGAACCCGGCCTTTGTTAGACAGTGCCCTCGGATAACCATCGGCGTATCCTGCAAAAACAGTTGCGATTTCCATTTGTCCGGGGGCGGCAAAGGTTTGTCCGTAGCTGATATATTCGCCTTTTTTTACGGTTTTTATCATTGCTATTTCAGATTTCAGTTTCATCACGGGTTTGAGATTAACTTTGGAATTTTTACACGGATTTATACCGTACAGAGCAATTCCGGGCCGTGCAATCGAAAATTCCGGTTGATTTTCACACGCAAACGGTGTGCCAATGATCCCTGCGCTGTTTTGAATATGTGTTATTCCCGTATCAAAACCCCTGTTTTGAAGTTCGGTGATAAGCGAAAAAAATCGTTCATATTGGAGCTTGGTGTATGCTTGTGTCCTCTCATCTGTTCCGTCCGCACCTGAAAGATGAGAATATATTCCCGTCACGTTTAGATTTTTGTATTTGTATATGCCGGCTATTTCATCAACCTGCTTGGAATTGCCCGAATAAGCAAAACCAAGCCGCCCCATTCCGGTATCAGCTTTAATATGTATATTTAAGTGTATCCCGGAATCTTCACATTCCTGTTGCAAATCTTTTGCGATACTTTGGTTGAAAACCGTTTGGGTAATGTTATTTTGCGCAAGGTAGACCGCTTGACCTCCGGTTGTTCCAAAAACCAGAATATCGCCTTTGATTCCGGCGGAACGCAGCTGTGCCGCTTCGTTTATATTGAAAACGGCAAAGAAGTCAACCCCCGCTTTTTCAAGTTCAAGCGAAACTCGCTGTGACCCGTGACCATAAGCATCCGCCTTTACCGCCGCCATAATTTTTGTCCGCTCGGGCAATATTTTTTTGAGCTCGCTGAGATTATGACGCAACGCAAACAAATCCACTAATGCGCGGATCGGGGCTTTATATTTCAATTCGTGATATGAGATCAACTATTATCCTCCGTATTTAAAACTGACTGTTTTTAACGAATCCTTTTAAAGCTTATCAATAGACCTCCTCGAAAACCACTTCGCAACGTATGGACGGAAGATTTCCCGTCACACGGCGTTAATTTATCCTCAAATATCTATGATATTTTCGTCAAAATTGCCTTGTTTGACGAAAAATCATCTGTGTTCATACATCACGTTTTAATTTCCGAAGAGGTCTAATGGTATCTTTATGAATAAAACAAATAATTAAACCGTTTTAATAAATCTTTGGATCAGCTTCTTCGCATCGTCGTAAAATATCCCCGATGCTTTTGCTGTATCTTCGCTGAAGTTAACGCTATTTCCGGTTTTGATTTTGCCGGTTTTGTCAGATTCATATATTATAAACGGGACAGATGCCGATGTGTGCGTTCTGAGGTTCAAGGGAGTCGTGTGGTCTGAGGTTATCATAATTTTAAAGTCCTGACCTTTTAAACCGTCAAGCAAAAGTTTCAGCACTCTGCGATCTATATTTTCTATGGATTTAACCTTATTTGCAAATTCGCCGCGGTGCCCGCATTCGTCGGGAGCTTCAATATGTATATAAACAAAATCAATTCCGTCCGCCAGCGCTTGCAATGCAGCATTTGCCTTACCCTCGTAGTTTGTGTCGATATATCCCGTCGCGCCTTTTACGTTTATTATCCGCATTCCGACCAAAGCCGCAATACCTTTGAGCAAATCCACTGCGGAAATCATCGCTGCATCCAAGCCGTATTTTTCCTTGAATTGGATAAGCGGAATTTTTCGCCCATACCCCCACAGCCATATAGCGTTTGCCGGACGTTTACCGTCCTTAAGCCTGCGCAGGTTAACAGGATGGTTTTTCAAGACAATGCGGCTCTTTTCAATTAATTCCGTCAATGGTTTCGCATCGGGCGCATCCGGAAGATATTTTTTTATGTTTTCGTCCATAATGTCATGAGGAGGCGAAAAAACTCCGAGATTCCCTCTATCTGACGGGCATTTAAACACAAGACAATGCCGGTAATTTTTACCGCAATAAAAACGAAAAATATCGCTGTTGAATTCATCCTGCAATGCTTTTACCAGTTCGTCCGCTTCCTGCGTGGATATATCGCCGGCGCAGTAGTCGAGCATAACACAATCTTCCAGTTTTTCATGCCCCGAAAGTGTCACAAGATTACAGCGCACCGCAAAATCGTCAGAGTCCAAATCTACCCCGATACTCGCCGCTTCCAACGGAGCGCGGCCGCCGTAACCCGAGGTTAGTTCATACCCCAAAACCGATAAATTCCCGACATCGCTGCCCGGCTCGAATCCGTCCGGAATCGTCTTCACCATCCCGGTTTCCCCTAAATCCGCTAACATATCCATGTTGGGTGTAGCCGCTTTTTCCATAGGGGTCATGCCGTCAAGCTCTTTTTGTTTATTGTCGGGCATACCATCGCAAAGCAAAACTATGTATTTCATATTGATTCCTTTATTTGAAAATATAAATTAGAGTCAGTGTCACCACGAACGCCGAGCTTATAGACATAAATAATATCCGGTTGGATTTTAACCGGAACACACCCGACATAAATCCCAGCAAAAGGCAACACAACGCCAGCGTAACGATCATCGTGACACTGTAGTGAAAATCCGAAATATTCACGCCCACTTTTATATGCTCTTTCAGAAGAACCAATAAAATATTCGCCAGCGGCACAATACCCAGCGGTATTGTGCAAAAAACATAGCCGTACTTTTTCGCGCGCATAAAGATAATCGAAACCAAAGCTAACACAATTAATATTGCTACGGATTCAAACATCATGGTTCCGGTAAGCATGAAAACACCCCTTGCTATTGAATCAGGAAATTCAAACCTGTTCTAATATTTTTAGAGGATACTGCTATGGATGAACCGAATAGTTGGGAGCTTCCTTAGTGATATATACATCGTGCGGATGGCTTTCTTTCAAGCCCGCGCCCGTAATTTTAATAAATTCCGCTTTGCTGTGCAGCTGACTTATATTTTCACATCCCAGATAACCCATGCCGGCTCTGAGACCGCCGATAAGCTGGAATATCATATCCGAAACCGATCCTTTATAAGGAACGCGCCCCTCAACACCCTCCGGGACAAATTTCTGATTCTCTAATTGGAAATAGCGTTCTTTCGAGCCTCTTGTCATGGATGCAAGACTTCCCATTCCGCGGTACACTTTAAATCTGCGCCCCTGAAATGTTTCGCTTTCGCCCGGGGACTCCTCACAACCTGCCAGCAATGAGCCGACCATTACCGTGGATGCTCCTGCCGCTATGGCTTTGGTTATGTCGCCCGAATACTTGATTCCGCCGTCCGCTATGACCGGAATATCGTGTTTTGCACATACACAAGACACATTGTAAATCGCACTTACCTGCGGAACCCCTATTCCGGCGACTACCCGTGTCGTGCATATAGAACCCGGACCTATACCGACCTTTACCGCATCGGTTCCGGCATCGATCAAATCTTCGGCAGCTCTGGCAGTAGCAATATTACCCGCTATCAACGACGCATTCGGATATGCGGATTTTATTTTTTTAACGCAATCAATAATACCCTTGCTGTGACCGTGTGCGGAGTCCAGCACAAGAGCGTCCACCTGCGATTCGATCAGAGCCCCTGCTCTCTCGAGCACATCGGAGGTAACACCTATGGCGGCACCGCAAAGCAAACGACCGTTTTTGTCCCGTGCGGAATCCGGATAATCCACCGCTTTTTGTATATCCTTGATTGTGATCAAACCACGCAGCATACCGTTTTCATCAATCAAGGGGAGTTTTTCTATTTTATGTTTGGAAAGTATCGATTTTGCCTGCTGCAAGTCGGTATTCACCGGAGCGGTCACCAGATTATCGCTGGTCATGACTTCGCTGATCGGTTTTGAAAAGTCCGTTAGAAATTTTAAATCCCGGTTTGTGATGATGCCCACAAGCTTACCCTTGCGAACGATAGGCACACCCGAAATTCTGTATTTTGCCATCAACGCTTCTGCATCATGGACACTGTGTTCCGGACTGAGCGAAAACGGATTCACAATTACGCCATGTTCCGAACGCTTTACTTTGTCCACTTCATCACATTGCTGTTCGATAGTCATGCTTTTGTGAATAACGCCCATTCCGCCCTCGCGAGCTATTGCAATCGCCATCCTTGACTCTGTGACGGTGTCCATAGCGGCGGTCAAAACCGGTGTGTTAAGCTGGATGTTTTTCGTCAAATTTGTCTTCACGTTCACATTGGCGGGCAGTATATCGGATTTTGCGGGAACAAGCAGTACATCGTCGAATGTCAGACCCTCACTCACGAACTTTTTCGTCCATTCTGTTTGCAGCATAAAAAACCATCCTTTACTTTTCTAGTATTATACACCTTGATAATTGCGTTGTCAATTTTTATTTGTTGTTAATCGGGAATTTTTCTAAAGTTTTCTTAAAAGCATAAATTAATGGGAAAGTTTACGGGAATTTTTAGAATTTTTTTGAAATTTGTAATTTATACGCGTGTCTTCGGAAGCACCCCTGACGAAATAAAAAACAGGAACCTATTGAAATGCCTTTGTACAACTTCATGCAACTATCAAGGCGAGGGTAGGTTGCATTTACAATGGCAAGTGAGGTGCTGAGAAAAGTCGGCATAAAATTTTGTCTCAGTGTAAAATTAATGTAGGAGAATTTTAAGTAAAAAAAGGTACAAGAGGAAGCCAAAAAGTGATTTAATAGAATTGTAGATTCAAAAAAATCACGAAGGAGGCAACCTCTTGTGAATACAAGTATAC